>JBEHWO010000485.1:0-5019 GCA_040217695.1 Vulcanimicrobiota bacterium
AAAAAGAATTTTCTCTTCACCTGTTTCAGGCACAGGAGTATTTATAATAACAGGCGTATTCTTTACTACAGGGGTGGCAGTTACTATAAAATCTTTAAATATCCAGCCTCTTTTATTCCCCCTGTATTCCACATAATACCAGTCCCCCTGTACATCAATTAAAATCAGTTCTTCACCTTTTTGCAATTGATCTATTATCTTTTTATCAAGTCCGGCACTTTCTCTTATATTTACATCCGAAGCATTGACACTGGTAACTATACCCTGGGCAGTAATAAAATAAATCATTGAGAAAAGAAAAAGAACAGACAAAAAAATTTTCAAAAATTATCATCTCCTATAGTAACTCTAAAAAGAAAGGTCTCTAATTACCGAAACAGGTAAGTTCGTAGCCATTCATGAATTATTTAGATAAATTGCTTCTAAATTATTTATATGAAAATCGTAACGCGTGACGCGTGACGCGTGACGCGAGGATAATAGCCGTTCTAATAATGTGACGGGGTTATTTTTTTACAGTCCCTAAATATTATTTTAGAACAGAAAGTCAGATATTCGCTGTAAAAAATTGGAATCCTTCGAAGAAAATAAACTTTAATAAAGTAGTAAATAAATGTGACAATATGGTATAATTAAATCAATCTGGCGGTATATTAATGATATGATTAACAGTTATCTGATATTAATAATCTATATTAATCTTTCTCTTATCTGGATATATATACTCCATAACCTCCTGTTCAGATACGGGAAGCTATCCCCTGATAACCTGAAGGTAAATGCACTGGTAAAAGCCTTTATAGTTTTCAGCATAGCTTTAACACTTGACAGTCTGTACTGGACAGTCCATGCTTTCTCTCTTATAGAAATAATACCCGGAAAAATTTCTCATCTAATGGGCTCTCCCGGGAATGTGTTTATGATCAAAATCCTCCTGCTTATTGCTGGATTCTATTTAGTTGTTGTAATAAGACGAAGAAACATAGAAGAACTTGCTCTGGAGGGTAAAGAAAAAAAAGAGATAGAATTACTTAATATTGAATTAAATGAAAGAAACAGAGAGATATTAAAATTTGCCCATGTCATAAAAGGTATAAGTGAATGTGTTTTTATTGCAGATATGGAAGGTAACATTTCTTTTATCAACGATGCGGTAAAAAAACTTCTTGAATACGACGATTATGAAATAGCAGGAAAATCATTTCTTTCTTTCTTCCCCGGAAAAAATATAGACGAATTAAGATCGCTGATAAACCTTATTGTTCAAAAAAGATGGGAAGAAGAAATTCAGATAAAGAAAAAAAACGGCCATTCCATTCTTGTTCATTTTTCAGCTTCTGCTATAAGAGACGAACAGAATAATCCCATTTATATAGCAGGTATATTTCGTGATATAACACAGAAAAAATTATGGGAAGAACAGATGATACAGGCAGAGAAATTATCATCCATAGGACAGCTCATAGCAGGTATTACCCATGAAATCAACAATCCCCTTACAGGTATTATGGGGTTTGCCCAGTTTCTCAAAATCAATCCGAAATGCGATAAAGAGATGCAGGAAGATCTTGAAACTATAAACAGAGAGGCCATAAGAGCAAAAGAAATATTGCAAAAACTGATGGTTTTTTCAAGAAACCATGAAATAACACAGCAGCTCATATCCGTAAATGATATGTTAAAAGAAACAAAGAAACTGTTCAATTATGAACTGAAAAAAGGTAATCTGAAATTTGTAGAAGAATTAGAAGAAAATCTTCCCAGTGTAACAGGCGATCCCCATCAATTCCAGCAGATTTTCTTGAATATTGCCACAAATGCCATTCAGGCCATGAGCGAACATGGAGGAACTCTGACTGTTAAAACAGAAAAACAGAATGATATTATAAAAATCACTTTTTCAGATACAGGCCCCGGTATAAAACCGGAAGATATTCCAAAAGTCTTTGATCCTTTCTTCACGACAAAAAAAGTGGGGGAAGGAACAGGACTTGGTCTGAGCGTATCCTATGGAATGGTTAAACAGAATAAAGGAAAGATTTATGTTCACAGTAAAGAAGGAGAAGGAGCAGTATTTACTATAGAATTTCCCGTAGAGCATGAATCTGTAATTTTCAACCCTGAACAGAATCGTAACGCGTGACGCGTGACGCGTGACGCGTTACGCGTATAAAAAACCTTATGTATTAAAGATAAATGAGTAACTTACTGACCTGAGCATAAGCATTTAATAAAGGTCTTCCTCCCGTCACGCGTTACGCGTCACGAGAGCATATATTTATTATTTATGCTCACCTCAGTAATATCTACGTAAACATTCGTTCCTCGCGTCACGCGTAACGCGTGACGCGTCACGACCATTAAAAAGGAGGCAATTAAAATGACAAAAGAAGAAGTTTTAAAATTCATAACATCCAGAAGAAGTATAAGGAATTTCACAGCCGATCCTGTTTCGGAAGAAGACATTATGATTATTCTGAAATCAGCCATGGCTGCTCCTTCTGCCAGAAATGTTCAGCCATGGTCATTTGTAGTGGTCAGGGAAAGAAAAACCCTGAACAGGCTTGCAGAAGTTCATCCCTACGGAAAAATGCTGGCAGAAGCCCCTCTTGCCATTGCAGTCACAGGAGATCCTGAAAAATCAGATTACTGGGCACAGGACTGCAGTGCAGCCACTCAGAATATACTGCTCAGTGCAAGAGGTCTTGGCCTGGGTTCCGTATGGCTCGGAGTTCATCCGAAACCGGATCGTGTTAAAGCAGTAAGAGAAACTCTTGGTATACCGGAACATATTCAGATACTATCTCTTATTCCTGTAGGACATCCGACAAAAAATATAGATCCAAGAACACAGTATGACGAAGCAAAAGTCCACAGAGAAAAATGGTAGGTAAAATCGTAACGCGTAACGTGTGAAACGTTACGTGTTACCGGTTTAAGGAAGGTGTAATATGTATTTGAATAAACTTATAGTGATAATTGTTCTTATAATAGCTATCTCTGCAAACACATCCGGCACGTACGGTAATATAAAACAGGAAATAGCTTCCAGCAGTTCTCATGGAGGAGAAAAACCAGAAGAAAAAGGGCAAGAAGGGGAACCAAAACCCACTCCCACACCAAAAAAACCGGGAGTAAAAGAACTGATGGAAAAGGCAAAAGGCCTCTCAGGTAAGGGAGACTACAGAGGAGCATTAAAAATTTATGATGACATATTAAAATTAGATGCAAATAACGGAGTGGTATACCTTGCAATGGCCATATGTTATGAGAAATTGAAAGATTACGAGAAAGCGGAAAAAAATTATATTCAGTCTATAAGGCTGGAGCCATCTATAGCGGAAACCCATAAAGCACTGGGAGATATGTATAGCAGAAGAGGTATGTACAAAGAAGCAATAACTGCCTATGAAGAAACAGTAAAACTGAAACCAAAGGAGATAAAATTTCTGATGGTTCTCGCAGATTGCCTTTATAAAAATAAATATTACGAAAAATCAATAGAAGTATATAACAAAATAATAGCAATAAAACCTGACACAATCTGTTACCATAATCTTGGCGTATGCTATTTCCACATGGAAGATTATGAGTCTGCCATAACAAATTTTAAAAAATCTCTTGAAACATCTCCCGACGATCCTCTCACACATAATTTACTGGGAAAATGTTATATAAAAACAGAAAAAATCAAAGAGGCAATAGAAGAATTTACAAAAGCAGCATCACTTGAACCGGACAACGTACTTTATAATGTAGACCTTGGCAGTGCATGTTTCGACAACGGAGATTATGAGAAAGGTTCAACCTTTTACTTAAAAGCAGGAAAGCTGGAACCGAAAAATGCAAAAATACAACATAATCTGGGTTTATGTTATTATTATATGGGAAAATACGATAAAGCCGTTTCCGCTTTTCAACAGGCTACAAAACTATCGCCATCGGAAGGGAAAAGTCATTATTTCCTTGCAGAATCCCTCCTTGAAAGCAAAAGGATAAAAGAAGCAGTGAG
Source organism: Vulcanimicrobiota bacterium (assembly GCA_040217695.1). GTDB lineage: Bacteria > Vulcanimicrobiota > SpSt-956 > SpSt-956 > JAKJGF01 > CALARM01. Next base: position 4,013 of record JBEHWO010000485.1, read on the forward strand.
AGAATATGAAAAAGCAGTAAAATTATCACCATATAACAGTGATTATTACCGTGAACTTGCCTGGGCATCTTATCTGAACGGGAATAATGCCAGAGCAATAGAATGCGCAAAAAAGGCAACAGAACTTAACGGAAAAGATCCTGCAGGTTTTTTTGTTCTGGGAGTTATATACCAGGCAGCAGGTAACGGAGACAAAGCCTATGGAGCATATATGAGGGTAATAGAACTTTCCCCCGAAAGCCCTGTAGCGGAAAAATCAAAAAAAAATATAGAAAGTCTACCAAAACCATAGATTGATTGTGTTAAAAAATCTATCCCTTGTAAATTATCGCAAATGATGATATAATAAATAGAAGTGTATGTATTTTCAGGTTATATACAGACCTTATTCTTAAAGAAATAAATACGTATCCCCTGTCTAATTGCTTTTCCTGAAGACACTTCTCCCGTAATCAGCAGATAATGATCCGGTAATGGTCAAAAAATTCTAATAACAGGCATGACCGGAGCGGTCATAATCAAATATGAAAATTAACAGACAGTAAAACATAAAACGTCGTCATTTTCATATAAATTCTGCAGAAGGGAGGTGACCTCTATGGAAACGGTAAAAAGTGATTTTGGGACTGTAAAAACCAAAAATCAGAGTCTGACCAGCAGATTATCTGCCATTGAAGAGATTGCCCAGTACGGAGCGATGAAACAGAAGATTTTAAACAAAAATTTAGAAGACTATATTGCAAGACATGAAGCAAAACTCATAGCAGACCTCAGAAAAAAACTTGAAGAAGAGAGAAGTGAGAAACAGACCAGACTGTTAGACGAAGAAAAAATGAGACGCCAGCAACTACACTACATGAAATGCCCTCAATGCGGCATGGGACTGCAGGAAGTACAGTTTATAAATACCGGGATATGGATCTGTGAAGAATGTACAGGCATATGGCTTAAACAGGGACGACTGGAAAACATTATGAAAGAACAGGGCAGTTTCATAAATAAAATGT
>JBEHWO010000486.1:0-4994 GCA_040217695.1 Vulcanimicrobiota bacterium
TGTCTTACTTCATGTGAATATAAAGATCAAATTACGCTGGAGGAAGTCTGTGAATATCCGGCTAATGAAATAGATGTATTTGATAATTATTTTGTAGAAGAAGATATACTGGATTTAAAAGAACTATTAAGACAAAAAATAACTCTTTTATTACCATTAAAGCCCCTGTGCAAAATTGATTGTAAAGGACTTTGTTTTACCTGTGGTATAGATTTAAATGAAGGCTCCTGTAACTGTAAAAAATATGACACCGATCCCAGATGGGCCAAACTCACAGAGAAATTTAACTTCTAAGTCTAAAGAAAGGAAGAGTGTTGAATTATGGCAAATCCAAAATATAAAACTTCAAGATCTAAAACCAGACGGAGACGATCTCATTTAAAGTTAACGCCCCCGCAACTTGTTGCCTGCAGTAATAAAGACTGCAAAGAATTAAAATTAAGTCATTGTGTATGTCCTGCCTGTGGAACTTATAATGGAAGAGACTACAGTTCTTTCCTGCATATTGCAAGCTAAACATTCATAAGATCATAGAAAGGAGAAAAACTCTCCTGGGTAGATGAGCAAGGCAGAGTTATAATTTTACATGAAAAAAATCAGGGCAGTTGGAATAAAAGGTATTGGACATTATGTCCCGGATAGAATATTGACAAATTTTGATTTGGAAAAAATGGTTGATACTTCAGACGAATGGATAACCCTCAGAACCGGTATTAAAGAGAGGAGAATATCAGCAAATAATGATGCCACATCAGATGTGGCATATAAAGCAGCTGTTATGGCACTGGAAGACGCCGGTCTTCCGGCAGAAAAAGTAGATTATATTATACTTGCAACGGCTTCACCTGATATGTTTTTCCCTTCAACTGCCTGTATAGTACAGGATAAACTCGGTGCCAGTCATGCCGGTGCATTTGACCTGTCTGCAGGCTGTTCTGGTTTTATTTATTCTTTAGTAGTTGCATCTCAGCTGATAGCTACAGGCACATATGAAAATGTTCTTGTTATAGGTGCAGAAACCTTATCTAAATTCACAGACTGGACTGATAGAAATACCTGCGTTGTTTTCGGTGATGGTGCAGGAGCAGTTTTACTCGGCCCTGTTGAAGATGGAAAGGGGTTAATAGCAAGTGCTATGGGCTCTGACGGTTCAGGCGGAGAAATGCTCAAACTGCCTGCAGGAGGCTCAAGAATGCCTGCTTCATCTGATACAATAAAAGACAGGCTTCATTATATAAAAATGGACGGACGGGAAGTATTTAAAAATGCTGTCCGTTATATGAGTGAAGCAGTTGAAAATGTACTGTTAAAATGTAATATGACTACGGAAGATATAACTTTTTTAATTCCTCATCAGGCCAATCTTCGAATAATACAATCATTGGGGAAAAGGCTCAAATTACGGGAAGACCAGGTTTATGTCAATATAGAACACTATGGCAATACATCATCTGCATCTATAGTAATAGCTTTGAGTGAATTAATACAGAGCAAAAGAATTAAAGAAAATGACGTTATTGCCATGACCGCCTTTGGCGCAGGATATACCTGGGCTTCTGCTGTAATCAGATGGTAATTTTTATTATATAGAGTTTAGGATGTGATTAGATGAATTTTGCATGTCTTTTTCCCGGTCAGGGGTCCCAGTATGTTGGTATGGGGAAGGAACTGGCTTCGATGTCCGGAGAAGCTACATCTATTTTTGAACTTGCCGATAAGGTTCTTGGTATAGAATTATCCCGTCTGTGCTGGGAAGGCCCGGAAGAAGAGTTGACGAAAACTATAAATACTCAGCCGGCAATAGTCACAACAAGTATAGCTGCTTTTGCAATGTTGAGAGAAAAGGGATTGAACCCGTCTGTGGTAGCAGGACACAGTGTCGGTGAATATGCTGCTCTGGTAGCAGCGGGAGCTATTTCAGTCGAAGACGCTCTTTTACTTATCAGAAAAAGAGGAACTCTGATGTATGAAGCAGGTAATGATAGCCCCGGCTCTATGGCTGCAATAATCGGCCTTTCCCATGAACAGATAAATAAAATCTGTAAGGATGTATCATCAGAAGGGATCTGTCAGATAGCAAATCTGAATTGTTCTGATCAGGTTGTAATATCCGGAGATATAGAAGCAGTTGCAAAAGCCAGAGAACTGGCGTCTCAGGCACATGCTAAAAGAGTTATACCTTTGAATGTCAGCGGTGCTTTTCACAGTCCTTTAATGAAACCTGCTTCGGCAAAGTTAAAGGAAGAAATTGAAAAAATAGAAATAAGAAATCCCAGGATACCTGTAATAACAAATGTTTATGCCAGAGAAGCAACTTCAGCTCAGGAAATAAGAGAAGCTTTAATTCTTCAAATGGAAAGCCAGGTATTATGGCAGAATTCCATTGAATTTATGGTTTCTAAAGGAATAAAAACTTTTGTTGAAACAGGGGCAGGTAAAGTATTAAAGGGGCTAAACAATAAAATCAACAAAGATATAAAAACGTTAAATATAGAAGATGGCAAATCCTGGGAAAAGTGTATTAATTTCTTTAGTATGTAAAGGAAAATAATAAACTTATGGATAGAGAGTTACGAACTGTAGGAATAAAATCATCAGGTTATTTTGTACCTGATCATATTATTAAAAATTCCTACTTTACAGAGTTAGATGATATATCGGAAGAGTGGATTACATCACGTACCGGTATATGTACAAGAAGAAAAGCTTCAGATGGAGAAGCGACATCAGATATGGCATATAAAGCAGCCATAGATGCTCTTAAACATGCCTGTATGTCTCCAGATGAATTAGATTTTATTATTCTCGCTACCAGTTCGCCTGATATGTTTTTCCCATCATCTGCCTGTCTCGTACAGGATAAACTTGGTGCAACAAGAGCAGGTGCTTTTGATCTCTCTGCTGCCTGCGCAGGATTTATATATGGACTCCATGCCGGTTATAATATGGTAGCTTCCGGGTTATATAAAAATGTAATGGTTATAGGAGCCGAAACTCTTACAAGATTTGTAAACTGGGAAAACAAAGAAACTTCAGTATTATTTGGTGATGGAGCAGGGTGTGTTATTATTTCTCCTGCAGAAAAAGGAAAAATGATTATCCATTGTGAAGTTGGCGCAGACGGAAGTGGCGCATCAATCTTAACGTTACCTGCCGGTGGTTCCAGAATACCTGCCAGTGAAGAAACTGTATCAAATAAATTACACTATATTAATATGAATGGCAAGGAAACATATAAAGCCTGTATACGTAATATGACTGATAATATATCAAGTGCATTAAATAAATGTAATCTGGATGTTTCTGATATAGATTTTCTTATAACACATCAGGCTAACAAACGTATAATAGAGGCTATAGGGAAAAAACTGAGAGTTCCTGATGATAAGGTTTACGTTAATGTTACATATCTGGGAAATACTGCAGCAGCTTCTATACCTATAGGTCTGGCTGAATGTATGGAACAAAATAGATTCAAAAAAGATGATATTATTTTGCTATCTACTTTTGGAGCCGGACTTACCTGGGGAACCTGTCTTGTAAAATGGTAAAATATTATTAAATTCGTTATAAATATTCAGGGATTTTTTTCTCTAAAACTATACAAAGGAGGTCAGGTAACAGGGTACTTTAGATACACTTGTTTATAAAAAATGTTATTAAAAGGAAAAGTGGCACTTGTAACAGGTGCAGGAAGAGGAATTGGCAGAATTATTTCTTTAGCTCTGGCAGGTGAAGGAGCCATGGTTATGGTAAATGATTATATAGAAGAAAATGCAAAATCTGTAGCAGAAGAAATAAAAGCTGCCGGAGGGGAAGCAGAAAGTATTCAATGTAATGTGGCAAATTTTGAAGAAACCGCTGACATGATAAAAGCAATATTAAAAAAGAATCCTGTTGACATTCTTATCAATAATGCCGGTATTACAAGAGATAATCTTCTGGTCAGAATGAAAGAATCTGACTGGGATGAAGTTTTATCGGTTAATTTAAAAAGTATGTTCAACTGCACCCAGGCTGTAGCTAAAGCTATGATGAAACAGCGTTATGGCAGAATAGTAAATATTGCATCTATAGTAGGTCTTATTGGAAATGAAGGTCAGGCAAATTATGCTGCTTCCAAATCCGGAATTATAGGTTTCTCCAAGACAGTTGCAAGAGAACTGGCTACTAGAGGTGTTACTGTTAATGTTATTGCTCCCGGTTTTATTCAGACTGCAATGACAGAAAAATTATCAGATGAAGCAAGAGAGAAGTTATTTGCTTCAATCCCTATGAAGCGTCTGGGGACACCGGAAGATATAGCTCCACTGGTAGTTTTCCTTTGCTCTGATAAGGCCGGTTATATTACCGGTCAGGTAATTAATGTTGATGGTGGTATAGCCATGTGATTTAGTACTTGACATTATGGCTTACAGGATATAAAATCTGCTAAATGAATTTTCATTAAGCAAAAGATTAAGGAGGCAAAATACTATGACTTATGATGAAATTGCTGAGAAAGTCAAGGCAATTATTGTTGAACAATTAGGAGTGGATGAAGAGGAAGTTACCTTGAAGGCATCTTTTACAGATGATTTAGGTGCGGATTCACTTGACAATGTAGAATTAGTAATGGCATTAGAAGAGGAATTTGACATAGAAATTCCTGATGAAGAAGCTGAAAAAATTACAAATGTTCAAGAAGCAATCAAGTATATAGAAGAACATTTAGGAGCATAACTCTAATCGATATTTAATATCCGTGTAACGCAGAATTCTCCCTCTATAAATATTTTAGGGGGAGATTATTGCGGGAAAAAGTATCTTAAGGGCGTTTAAATAAACGCCCTTAAAAGTGGAGATTTTATACCGGTTAAGCGGCTTTCCGCCGATCGATAAACCAGAAAAGTCAGTTGAACGTCTTTAATGGCGTAAAATAAAGCTTTAGATGCAAATTATGTAGAAACAAATTGTCTAAATAATTTATGAAGGAAAAGGATTTTACCGTACAG
>JBEHWO010000487.1:0-4990 GCA_040217695.1 Vulcanimicrobiota bacterium
TAAATTATTAATAAAAATTGATAAAAACATTAGCAATTTTTTATAAGGTAGTGTAAAATACCAGTGTATATGAAGTTCAGAGTTTAAAGTAACACAAAAGCAATCTAAAGTCAATATTTAGAAAGTGTGATATATATGCAGGGGATATTATTCTTTTACGATATATTCAAGAAATTTCCTTTTTTAATCAGTATAAATGTAATAATTTTAGGAATAGTTGGAACTATAGAGGCTACATCAGTTTTGACAATTGTACCGGTAATTGATTTTTTTTTAAAAACCAGCGATCAAAATTACAGTGTCCTTACAAAAAAAATCATTGAAATCATCAACTTTTTTGGTATTAAAATTACTCTGAGCAATCTGGTATTTATCTTTCTAGGGATTAATTTACTGGCTTTAATTTTCCAGATATATGTTAAGTATCTGGCTCAATATATAAGATATACTGTTTTAAGAAATATAATACATAGTACCTTCTGTGATATCTTTAATGCAAACTGGTATTTTTTCAGCAGTACAAAACAGGGAATTCTTCTCAATACTTTTATCAGTGAATTCAATAATATAGGTGGCGCTCTGGGAGCAATGGCTAATTTCTTTGCAGAATTATTTTTACTAATATTGTACTGTATATTACCTTTTTACCTGTCATGGAAAGTTGCTTTAATCAGTCTTTTTACTGCTTTAATTTTAAGCTTACCCTTTTTTCTACTTTCAAGGTATAATTACTCTTTAGGTCAGCTAAATCTTTCTACTGTAAATAAAATGACATCAGTTATTCAGGAAGGGATCTCAATGGCAAAGATAATCCTGGGGTTTGGAAAAGAAAAAACAATTACTGATAATTTTCTTCAATCTTTCAACAATCACTGTAGTATTACGATTAAGTTTCAAACTATCCTTATGTCCATACCTCTTATGTATTATTATCTGGGGCTGGCTGTTATTATTATTACATTGCATGCTTCACAAAAACTACTCATACCCGTTTCTATTACTGTAGCTTTAATATACTCGTTGCAGAAAATTATGGTCACTGTCGGAAGGCTGGCAGCATATAAAAATTCTCTGGATAATTTTTTCCCGAGTTATGAACAATTATTAAGATTAAGTTCTCAGGCAAAAAAATTAAAAAGATTTACAGGAATAAAACAATTTACAGGCATTAAGAATGAAATACTTATTGAAAAACTTTCTTTTTCTTATCCGGGCAATAAAACAATTTTATCAGACATAAATATTCATATCCCCAGAGGAAAAATTATAGCTATAGTCGGGCAGTCAGGTTCAGGGAAAACGACACTTATCGATATTATAATGGGTTTCTATGAAGCAACCAGTGGAGAAATTACTATAGACGGTATTCCACTTAAAGATATCGATATTAATTCATACAGACAAAAAATTGGTTATGTTCCACAGGATAGTGTATTATTTAATAACACTATAAAAGCAAATCTGCTCTGGGCGAATGAAAAAGCTACTATGAAAGAAATTGAAGAAGCATGCAAACAGTCCAATGCATATGAATTCATAAAAGAATTCCCGTCAGGTTATGATACAGTTGTAGGTGATAGAGGCATTCGCTTATCAGGAGGACAGATACAGAGGATAGCTCTTGCAAGGGCAATAATTAGAAAACCTGATATACTTATAATGGATGAAGCTACAAGTTCTCTGGATACTCATTCTGAACGTCTAATTCAGGAAGCTATAGAAAATATTGCAAAAGAAACAACAGTAATAGCTATTGCCCATCGTCTATCTACAATCATAAATGCTGATTATATATATGTAATTATCAATGGACATATAATAGAAGAAGGGAAGTATTCAGAGCTTTTAGAAAAGAAAAAAGAATTCTATCGTATGGTTAATTTACAGAAATTGTAAGTATTTATACAAATTAATCAGATATTCATAAACATTCTGCAGTTTATAAAAGTCTGGGCTTAAGAAAATCCCATATCCTTTCCGAAGCCCTGCCATCTTTATATCTAAAAGCCATATCCAGTATTTCTCTTCTTTTATCTTTATACTCATCTTTACCTTCTACGATGCATGTTATAATTTCATGTTCCAGTTCATCATAATTCTTGCATTTCGGCCCCGGTGTTATCCAGTCATAGTCAAACTGAAATTTTCCGTCTTTTTCAATATAATGCTTGAAATCATAAGGAAAAAACACTACAGGCTTATCCAGGAAAAGATAGTCGGTATAAATGGAAGAGTAATCTGTTATCATGAGATCCGTCAGAGGCAGTAACGGATAAACATCTTTATGATTATCATATTCCATAATATGTTCCAGTTCATTTACTTCATACTTATGTCTTGGATTGGGATGAAATTTCAATATAAAAAGAATTTTATATTTCCCGGCCATTTCATCCAGTTTTTTTATATCCAGAGCACCGTCCATTAAAGGATCCCTCCCGGTTCTGCTGAAAGTGGGAAGATATATTACTATTTTATAACCATTATTCTTAAATTCTTTTACTTTCTTTATCTTTTCTTTATCTGTTCCCATTAACAACATATCATTTAATTCCATAAAAAAACAATCATTTCTCGGGTACCCCGATTCAATTACTTCTTTATAATCAAAGGCTTTTGAAAAAACATTGGTCGTATAAAACTCTGACGTAGAAACGAATAAATCATATTTTACATATAAACCTCCGAGAATATAAACGCATTTTTTAAATAATCTTGTAAACCGGTTTAGAAACTTCAACTGCGAATGTCCTATTATTTTAAAACCAACACCATGCCATAACTGAATTTTATAACTTTTAATAAAAAAATAATATTTCAAATTTGTATACCACCAGTAATTATCAACAACAAGCATGGAAGTTCTTAACATGATAAAAATGCCGTACAGAGAAGGATAAAACAGAACAGGAAGTTTTTTTTCTTTCAATTCATTAAATATCTGTTTGTTTTCAGTCAGAAAATAAATTTCCCTGTTATGGTCTTTTAAATTATGGAGATAGGTAAATAAATATTTAACATTATCAATGAATAAACCGTCATTAACTCCTATAAAAAGCATTAAATCTCTTTTTTTAGGTATTAAATATGCAAGAGGTACAATAAAGATCCATCCTATAAGAAAGGATAGACCATATTTTATATAGTAAAGAATAAGACTAATTTTCTTTCCTGACATCTATTACCTGTCCTGTTAAATCTGACAATAAGGTCTTTAAAGACATTACTGCAACTTTTTCCGGATCCAATAAAGTCTCCTGCGGCTCTTTTCCGAAATTCTCAAGTCTCATAGGCGTGGCTGTTCTTTCCGGGTTTATAACGTTTATCTTAACATGATCAATTAACAGTTCTTCTGCCATGGCCTGAGATAAATTTACGATAGCGGCTTTTACGGAAGAATAAATGGAATATAATGCTCTTCCTCTTGTATAGGAACTGGATGTAAACAGGGCAATACTGCCTTTCGTTTCCCTCAGATATTTTATGCCTGACATGACAATATTTATGGCACCAATATAATTTGTATCGATTTCTTCTCTTATATGCGCAGGTTCTCTCAGTTCCAGTTTCCCCATCCTCATAATACCGGCTGTATTGACTATATAATGTATCATTTTTTCTTTTCTGTAGACCTCTTCTAAAGCCCCTGAAACATCTGTAACAGATGCTACATCTACAGAGTTCTTTCGGGAAAAGCCATAAACTTTAGCACCATAAGTTTCTGCCATATGAACGATTGATTTGCCAATTCCTCTGCTTGCACCAAAGACGACAATGACTCTGTCTTTTAAACCGCTCAGGGATATATCTTCAGACATGGTTATACTCTTCAACTGAAAAAGCTTGTCTGCCAGAAAAATATCTTCCTGATAGGTGATTTTTATATTTTTTTCCTCACCTTTTACGACATAAATATATGCAAGTTTATAGGTCAATACAAGTCCGCAATCATCGGTAACATCAATCTGATCATTTAATGCCCTTCTATGAGCTTCTTTAATGAGTTTGACTCTGAAGGCCTGAGGAGTCTGTCCTCTCATCATATATTTCCTCAGAGGGATATTTTCTATGACCATAGAGTCATTTACGGTTATTATTGTATCGGCAGAAGGTATGGCAACATCAACGGCATCATATTTTTCCAGTGCTTTTATGCAATCCTCAATTACCCTGTGAGAAATAAAAGGTCTCACTGCATCATGAATGAGAACCAGAGCATCGTCATCTTCCAGAGAACTTACTCCAATATAAGAACTTTCACGGCGGGTCGCTCCACCGTTCAAAACCTTTCTTATTTTTTTATAATTATTTTTTATAATTATTTCTTCCATTAAATGTCTGAACATAGGATGAACAACAATAATGATCTCATCTATATGATTATGTCTTTCAAATGTATCTATAGTGTGTTCAACAAGTGTTTTACCTGCAACTTTCAGGAATTGTTTGGGTATATGAGAATCAAGCCTCTCTCCGATACCAGAAGCCAGTATTAATCCATAGACCTTATTCATTTATTTACCTCACGGTTCTATAATTCTAAATTCATTACTGATGTCATAAAAATTTATATACTATAAATTTTAACAAAAATATTGAAAAAAGACAAGTTTTATAGTATTCTATTTAAATATATTATCATAAAAAGTTATAAGGAGAAAGGATTACATGAATATATCCATAATCGGTTCCGGTTACGTAGGTCTTGTGAGCGGCACATGCCTTGCAGAAATAGGACATAATGTTATCTGTGTGGATAATAACCTTGACAAAATTAATTTATTAAAACATGGTAAAGTGCCTTTTTATGAACCTTCATTAGAGCCTCTTATTAAATATAATGTAAAAGAAGGTCGTTTAAGTTTTTCCAGTGAAATCTCGGATGGTGTTAAACACAGTGAGGTTATTTTTCTGTGTGTGGGAACACCGCCTATGCCTGACGGAAGTGCAAACCTGGAATATGTGAGACAGGTTGTTGCAACTATAGCAA
>JBEHWO010000488.1:0-4968 GCA_040217695.1 Vulcanimicrobiota bacterium
ACCGTAACAGATAAATTAGTAACCAAAATCTTATATATCGTGACGCGTAACGCGTAACGCGTGACGCGTTACGGGAGCAGAAACTTTATATAAGCACATGATACGTAATTTTTTGGATACTCTTTTACCTGGTGTGGTACTAAGTACCGAAACAGGTAAAATGGTTACGAGTTTATCTGGAGCGGTACTTACTGACCTGAGCATAAGCATTTAATAAAGGGCTTCCTCCCGTCACGCGTTACGCGTTACGCGTCACGAGAGCATATATTTATTATTTATGCTCACCTCAGTAGGTAAACTTCTTATTTGTAGTTCCAGAAAGGGAATATTTTACGCCTTAAATAGCCGGACTGACTGAGTATACCTTTATACATACCCATACCAAACATCGTTCTGGCCAGAGATGTAGGGCCGCAGAAACCTCCTGCAGGCACTCCCAGAACTGTTTTTGTAATCATATTGGTACAATTTGAACATGGACGATTTATCTCACCTGTAATATGTTTATGGCGAAGTTCTACCACAGGTTCATCATTCCAGATATGTAAAAGATTTTTATTTTTTCTGTCACCCAGTAATAATTGATTTAAAAGATCAAGACAGCAGGCAACTACTGTACCGTCCCAGCGAATGCAGAGAGATGTCCAGAGATAGGGACAGGGATGATAATTACTGAGGGAAGGATCTATTACAGTTAATCCGGGTATACTGACATTTTCATTATCAGGGAAATCCTGATTCCAGTTACCAAAAGGAAGTACAATAAAATCATCTACCGGGAGTTCGGAAAAGAGACTTCGGAAAGCTTCCCGTTTCTCGGAGGAAAAAGCACCCTTCCCGCTGCTGTCTTCCATGCTTCTTATTCTTACAAATATGTTATGATTATTTATTTTTTTAAGGTTCAAAAAAGAACGGATATTCTTCAGCGTACCATCAAACTTTGCATTCACCCTGATTTTTTCATAAGTATCACGTTCATAGCCGTCAAAGGATATGGAAATAAAATCAAGGCCACTTTCCAGAAGTTCCCTGCCAAGGTCTTCATGAAGCAATACACCATTGGTATCCATTAAAACATTTAATTTTTTCATTTTCGCATATCTAACCATACCGACTATATCTTTATGGAGAAGGGACTCCCCTCCGAGCATTAAATAGGTCTCTAAAACATATGGTGATATTTCGTCTACTATGTCTTTAAAGAGGTCAAAAGACATAAAACCTTTCTTTATCCTCTCATCCGTATAGGTACCGGGACACATGGGGCATTTCAAATTGCAATAATTTGTGGGTTCTATCCAGAAAAGAGACGGCCTCGATCTTACATATTCTTTATGACCGATAAAATTAATATAAGAATAAAAGATATTAAAAGCAAATTTTATTTCTCTAAACATTTATATCAACTCGACTTTAAATATGTTATCCATCTCTTCTGCAAGTTTTTTCCTGTTAAGATGTTTTCTCACATAATCTCTCCCGTTCCTGCCCATTTCTTTGCATTTCTCCCTGTTCTTCAGACACCATGTAAGCTTTTCTGCCAGTTCCTTATGAGATCTGCCGAGTCGAAAACCGCATTGTCCTTCTTCTATGATATTTCCCGTATCGCCCTCTTCCGATACAAGCAGAACGTGTTTACCCATAGAAAGATAATCTAAAACCTTGTTCTGTAGAAGGAGTTTCCCGGTAGGAACAGGAGGATATATAGCTACTGTGACATGGGCAGCATTTAAATATCCGGCCATATCCTGCCTTTTTTTAATACCGAGAAAGTGAATATTTGCAAGATTTTTTTCCCTGCCATAATTCATAAGTTTCTCCTTTTCAGCTCCGTCACCTATAAAGACAAAGGCAAATTTTTCGCTTTCTTCAAGGAGTTCCACCGAATATAACAAATCATGAAGATAATTAAATTTACCTATACCGCCGACATGCATAACTATAAATTTATCGGTAAATCCCTTCATATCTTCAGGGGTTTCTGTTTCTTCGGGATAATCGAGCATCCATTCGTCAACACCATTATGAACAATATTGATTTTAGAAGCATTAATACCACGGGATTCTATATAATCTGCGTAGCCTTTTGTGATAACAACTATTCTGTCGGCTGTTTTATAGAGGAATTTTTCGAGTAAAGAAGCAACATAGATTAAAAATTTGTTTTTTACAAGCCCCATTTCCGCTGCAGCCTTCGGCCACAGATCTCTTACTTCTAAAATACATGGTACACCTTTAATCCTGCTTACCATATAACCTGCCAGTGCAGTAAGAAGCGAAGGGGATGTAGTAAGAATAATGTCACATGGGCCGGTTTTAAAAGATGCAATAAGAGACAGTATAAGAAAGGTTATATAACAGAATATCTTTCCGATAAATCCTTTTCTGTAGGTAGACGGTATACATACCCTTATAAGTTTTATTTTCCCCGGCACAGGTTCTTTTTTATGGAATATACCTTTAAAATCAGGGAAATTTTTTCCGGTAAAATAGTTTAGAGAACCTCCGATAATAGTAAACTCGTATCCCTTTTCCAGAAGATATTTAAACATAGCTATATGCCTTACTTCTCCCGGTTCATCTTCCAGAGTAAAAAACTGATGAATAAAAAGCACTCGCATAAAGTTTCTCCTTTTATACCAGCCATCCTACAGGTCAAAATAATTGCAGGGGTACATCTGGCACCCCTGCAAAAAATCTATTTAATAACAGGCATGACCGGAGCGGTCACAACCAAATATGAAAATTAATAAACAGTGAAGCATAAGACTTCATCATTTTCATATAAATTAATTTAAATCTAAAATTTCATCGGCAAGATCTACATATTCGAGTCCTTTTTCTATAACCAGCTGACCTGCCGCCTGTTTCTGAGTACCACTCTGTATGAGCTTCATTCCTTCTGCTTCAAGGTCTTCGCCCTGCTGCACCATATCCTGGCCTGCTTCTCCGATTGCCTTGCCTTCAGCCTTGAGTTTCTGAGCTTCTTTAAGCATTTCAAGACCTTTCTTCTCCAGTTCCTTGCCTCTTGCTTCCAGCTTAGAACCGAATTCTATACGATCAAGAGCCTTATTTTCATCACTCTGAAGCTCTTTTTCCCTGTTAAGACTTTCTTTTATCATAGAGAGACCGTCTTGTTCTTTCTTTCTTGCTTTACTTTCAGCGGAAAGACCTTCCATCAATTTCCTGAACCCTGCAAGGGTTCGTGTTTTATGTTTATCTTCTGCTTTTAAAGAGTTATTTATGGCAGAAAGACCATCCTGTTCCATATCCTTTGCCTGACTTTCCATCTCCATGCCGCTGTCAAACACAGACAGGCCAAAATTTTCACTTTTATGGCCTTTAGTTTCAAGGTCTCTCCCGTATCTTATCATATCAAGGCCGTCTTCTTTAAGACCAAAACCTTTTTCTTTAAGGCCTGTTCCTTCTTTTTCATATTCCCGTGCCTGTGCTTCTTTCTTTTCTGACATAGAGAACTTCCTGTAAGCCTTTCTGTCCAGCTTATGGGCAAGAGAAAATTCTCTCTTTGCGGAAAGTTCATGTATAAATGCTTCATGAGATAGTTGCAGAGCTTCCATTCTTTCTTTCTGAGCAAGAGCCATGTTATCTATAGCCTGCAGTTCATCGGCAAGACTCTCTTTTTTATTGCAGAGTGCCATTTTCATCAGATGAAGTTTTTCTGCCATCTGTCCCATCTGACATCCTAATGGTGTCACAGGAGGGAAAGGAGTAAAAGGATTGGGAGCCATAAACAGCGCAGGAGGACAGAAAGCCATCATCGGGTTGCAACAGCATACCGGCCCTGTACATAAGGACTGAGCCTTATTATAGAGCTCTTCTGCCTTATGATCATGCCTCATGGATGCAAGGACTTTATTATTTACGGCACTCAAACGGGAGAATTGATTTTCTTTTATACTGTCTGCCTGTGCCTGATCATGTTCTGCTTCTTTCAATTCTTTTTTGCCTTCAGCCTTATGTGTTTTCGCTTCAAATTTAAGCGATACAGCCTCTTCTCTTAACATACCTGCATGAGCAAGTCCGGCCTGTGCATCCTGAAGCAATTCATCTCCTTTAAGAAGAGATTTATTGCCGTCTTCATAGAGACTTCTTCCCTCTTTTTTTATGGCCTCTCCTTTTTTCTGGCTGTGAAGACCTGAAGATATATAATATCCGCCTGCATCCTGAAGGGATTCTCCATCTCTTTCAAGATCGATGCCGGCTTTCAGTTCTTCTGCGCCTGAAGATTTTTTCTTTTCATGGAGTCTTTCTCCGGCAATACTGTCAGCTATACTCCGTGCCGCTTCTTTTTGTTTATTTTCTGCATTTATCTCCTGATTTATTCCTTTTGCTAATTTCTCTGCACCTTTTAATTTTTTCTTTTCCAGGGAACCTTCTTTTGAGATAGTTTCTTCCATGAGGGAAATACCTTTATTCTGAACTTTTTCTCCGAGACTGTCCATGGATAGACCGCTGTTAAGATTTACAAGTCCTTCATCTCTGACTGCTGCCGAAGAAGACTCATATGCTTCTCCAAGGCCTATATAAGTGTTACCGAGAGACTGAAGATCCTTTCCGTCACCCTGTGATTGAAGACCGTCTTCTACAAGTTTTCCGCCCTCTGATTTCATGGAAAGGCCTTTTTTTATATCTTCAAGTCCTTCTTTTCTCAATCCGACAGATACTTCGAAAACATCGGTACTTTCCAGTATTGATTTTGATTGTTCCGTCTTTGGTTTTGCTTTAATAAACTGTCCCTGGCCTGTCAGTTTTATATTTTTAAGAGGATCCATAATTTTAGCTCCTTTATAATCTCAAAAGTTCATGAAATTTCCCCTTTATAAGAATATCATATAATAGATTTTTTTGTAATTCTTATTTGTTAAAATTTTGTTAATTTTTTTCTCAATCTTTTTTTGATATAATAGATCAGGTGATTTACTATGAAATATTTTCTTATATGTATTT
>JBEHWO010000489.1:0-4967 GCA_040217695.1 Vulcanimicrobiota bacterium
ACGCAGCATTTAAACATATAGGAATAAACTTCATCTACAAAATGTCCCCATCGCCTGCAGACAAGGGAGCGGTATTTATAGATTCTACATCCCCCGTTTTTTAAATCACAGAAAGGGCAGATAATATTGTTATTTGTCTCATAAAGAATTTCTTCAAAGGTTTTCTCGCCTTTAAAGACATGTTCATATATATATTCCACTTCAACGGAAGTGAAAACATCTCCTTTTATATTAAGACAGCATATACAGCAGTTGTTACAATTTTTCGATGAAGGAATTAAAATTTCATCCGTTTTTTCATATATATGTTCGAGGACATTAAAATAATTTTTCAGCTTCATATTTTACCTGAACGTCCTTCAGGGGTTGTAAAAAAATAACCATATCATATTTACAATCGTGACGTGTGACGCGAGGATAGTAACTGCAATTTGCTAGAGTTATTTTCTTACAGTCCTTTTCTTGAGCATGGACCGTTCGGCTTCTTCTCCTCCTTTCTGCAGATAATAAAGTTTATTTGCTCCTTCTATAATAAGATTTATTCCTTCTGCCAGATTTACATGTCTGTTTTTTACAGAAGCTTCCTTCAGTATATTCAGGCCTTTTAATATAAGGTCTGTTCCCGTGTCTTCCATAATTTCTATTAATGATTTCTCTGAAGAAAGGAGCTCTATAAAGTCTTCGATTTCTTTTATGAAAACTTCAGGAGTTTTTTTGCCTTTCTGAAGTTTTCCCGTTTCTCTTATTATTGCTCTTATATTACCTGTCAGCATAGAACATGGACTGTTATGGGCTTCTTCTTCCAGAAAAGATCTGTTAACAGGATTTACATATTCGGCACATCTCTGTATGGGAGACTGACAGGATTTACAGTATTTTCTCTCAGGATTATTTCCGTAACCGCAGGTAATACAGTGGTTGTAATATAATATCTGTTCTGTTTCTATCAGATGAATAATAGAGAGGAATATATTCTTTGAAATATCAGCAAGAATATAGAGATTTTTTTCTACCGGCATTTCTAAATTCATTTCTTTAAGGCATTTTTTATAAGTACCGAGTAACCTGCATATATTATCTCTTTCTTTTACCATTGTTACAGAATCTGGATTTTCAGATAATATGCGAAAATGTCTTTCTGTGTTCTCTGTAACCATGATTAAATATGTTATTTGTTTTTTGATTTCAATAAAAGATTTTTTACTGTTAAAACATGAAATAAGATCTTTTACTATGGGAATTTCGTCGGTATTTAAAGGAACATTTGTTGAAAATCCAAGTAATTCTTTCAGAATAATAATAGAATATCCTGTGCTGCCCGTATATGCCTGTTCCTGTCTCTCTTCGGCTATGTTCATTACTGCCTTCATAGCAGTGCCGCATGTTCTGGAACCTGCTTTCCCCCCTGTTATTCCCTGTGGATGGCCGAGTATTTTTTTTGCAGATTTTCCTGCTTTAATAAGAATTTCATCTGTATATGTCATGATTACTTTATATAATACTATAAGATATAAAGATTGTCTATTACTCTTGAGATTGCGTTTGAAAATGACAGGTGATTTTACATAAAATGGAAAAATAAATTTATCACAGAATATTCAGAGTGAAAAGTGAAAAAATATAATATACAAGGATTTTTTATTTATTACGGCGAATGAAAATGTAATATGTTTTTATAGTTACGTTCATAAATTATGAATTTATATGAAAGTGAATATAAATCATGTTTTTTTCAGGTATTATAATTTTTATAAAAAGGAGGGATTAAATTTTGAAAAGAACTTTTTTCTTTACTTTTATTTTACTTTTATGTCTTTCTATCTACGGGTTAATAAATTTTTCCGGGTGCGGTGCACTGGTAGCTCTTGTTTCATCCATCTTCGGCTCTCAGGGAGGATTTGTATTTATCCCCTTCCTTTCTGAAGATAAAAT
Source organism: Vulcanimicrobiota bacterium (assembly GCA_040217695.1). GTDB lineage: Bacteria > Vulcanimicrobiota > SpSt-956 > SpSt-956 > JAKJGF01 > CALARM01. The sequence continues at coordinate 1,933 of JBEHWO010000489.1, forward strand.
TTCCTCTCAGGAAACATTAACAGGTACAGGAATGGTATTACTTTACACCAATAATCCTCCGTCAGGATATCATGCTGCCGGAGGAGCTACTGTAACAATAGCAGGAGTGAAAGGAACTACAGATAAGAACGGTTATTTCAATATTTCCGGTCTTCCTGTCGGATTGAATACAATAACAGTGGAATATGGCTCTTATGTTCCTGTAGAACAGCCGGTAGTAATAGCTGACCCGAATGCAGCAGGAGCAGCTTATTCCAATTTAACGGTTATCCCTCAAAGGCTGCTCTGTCCCGCAGGTATAGGAGGAATATATCAATTCAGTGTTTATGCCACTACAGGTAATGGTTCTGTTGTATCACCATCTGTTACCTGGTCGGTAGAAGGCGATATCGGTAACATATCATCTACAGGAATATTTACTGCTACAAAAGCAGGTATAGGAAAGGTTATGGCTACAGACGGCTCTTCCGGGGCAGAGGTGAGTATTACCGTCACAGATGGTGTCGGTACTGTTAAAGGTGTAGTAACCAATAACGGAACCGGTGTTAAAGATGCAAAAGTGAAGATAGAAAATTTTACAAATTATGCAATAACTGATACGGGCGGCCATTATATTCTGCCCGGGATTCCTTCCAATCCTGTAACTGTGATTGCTACAGGAACAGATGGTAAGACAGGAACAGGATACGGTTCTGTTCCGTCGGGAGGAGAAGTCGAGGTAAATATAGTCCTTGCAGTAACATCTGCCACTCCTACTCCTGTTCTTACTCCCGGAGATATACCCAGGGGAGACATAACGGGTAAGATTGTGGAATATGACGGTACCACTCCTATAGGTAATGCTTTTGTTGCATTTTATAGCTATTCCTATCCGTCAGGGTCATCTATAACAGGCAGTTCAGTTCCTTTAAAAACAGTGACTGCCGACAGTGGAGGTAATTTTACTTTTACAGGAGTTCCTCAGGGTGCATGTCGTATTCAATTCTGGAGGACTGAGAGTGAATACGGCGAAAACCCTGACAATCCTTTTGGAGCAGTAAATGATGAAGTAACATCAGGGTCAAAGTCTATAAATGTGAGACCCCTTGTTGAGCCTACTGCCACTGCTACTGCTACTCCGACTATAACTCCTACTGCTACGGCAACTTATGCAGGCCCTCCTATGGTATCCATTCCGGAAGGCTCTTTTGAGATGGGCAGTACTACCGATGTATATGAAGAACCGGTTCATTCAGTTACTCTTAATGCTTTTAAAATGTCCGGATATGAAGTGACCAATTCAGATTATGTAATATTTTTAAATTCTGAAGGCAATAAATCAGAGGGAGGCATTGGCTGGATCAGTATAGTGGCAAATCAGTATCAGGGAATTACAGGCGGCTCCGGTGCCGGTACATTTTCAGTAGTTCCCGGTTATGAGAATCGTCCTGTCGTATATGTATCCTGGTATGGGGCGGTTGCTTACTGTAACTGGTTAAGTAATCTACATGGATTGACTCCCTGTTACGGCCCCACAGGTAACAGAGGGACTGACCCCTCTGTATGGCGTACCTTAAATGGTTATCGTTTGCCTACGGAAGCAGAGAGGGAATATGCAATTAGAGCAGGAGATTTATCAGAATACTACTGGGGAGACCCCTTCCCGCCATTTCCTCCCGGTATAGGTAATTATGCCTGGTATAACGGTAATTCAGGCGGAAATCACCATGATGTGGGGCAGAAACTTCCCAATGCATTCGGTCTTTATGATATGAGCGGAAATGTGTGGGAATGGTGCAGTGATTGGTACAGTGATAGTAATATAAATCCGCCTGCCTATTACGGTATAAGTCCTTTAAATAATCCTGCAGGGCCGTCTTCCGGTACTGCCAGAGTAGTTCGCGGTGGTTGCTGGGATTTTGACCATGTAAGTTGCCGGTCGGCAGACCGCGGTGCCATTACACCGGATTCCAGCAGCAATATTCTTGGTTTTCGTATTGTAAGGAATTAAGACCGGGATTGTCAGAATAAAGGATTACCGGGATGTCGGAAAGATTTATCGGCAGAATAGAAATAGTTCTGTTGATTGAGTTTTCTGAAGCCCGGTAATCTTTTTTGTCGAAAGGTTCATTGAGTATATTCGATTTAGGATATTTTAGTCAGGAGTTACGCATTTTGTCATTGCGAGGAGCGGAGAGACGAAGCAATCCCAACAGTTTCTGTTGTAATAATTGGATTGCTTCGCTTCGCTCGCAATGACTGATTCTTCTGTATTTTTTGCGTAAGTCCTGTTTAGTAAAAAAGTAATTAAACCAGCTTTTATTTTACACCTCTTACTCTGTGAAAAGGAAGATGACGATGTTAGCCTTTATCAGATATCCTCCATTATGAATAATTATGGAACAACTGATACTATGTTCAATGCCTTCAGAAACGCTCTCTGTTGCACAGCATAACGATGCTGCTTTTTTTTCTAATCCTCGGCCCGGCAGCAGGGAAGAGTATTGTAGAGCTTCTAAAACCAGGGATAGCTTCAGGGTAATAGACTGAAAGATATCAGAATTCTCACTCTATATTGCGATGTAGAACGTAGCAAATAGAGGGAGAATTTTACAATTTTTCTCTTAAAAGCACTTTTTTATTTATTCTCCAGTTTTTCAATCCTTTCTTCATGATCTTTAAATTTATATCCAACCATATCCATAAAATTTGACATAATATTAACCAGTCTTGAAACTTCTGTTTTTATCCCTTCCATAGCTTTTCCCATAACAATTTGATTCGCTTCTAAATTTGTAAGAATTTTATCATGTCTTTCTATAAGTATTCTATCATTTTTACGAGTTTCTATCATTTCTTCGATAGCTTTTTCAATTCTATCAATTCGCTGTTCCATAATTTCACCCCTCCTTCATTATACCATGATGTTCTTCTTTTTACGAATTATAGTTTGATGGTGGCTGTGTAAAATAAAGGCTGGTTTATTCATGTTTTACACTAATATTACCTTTTGCAGTAGGCGCAGCTTTGCTGCGCCACTGCAGTTCCAATTTATA
>JBEHWO010000490.1:0-4954 GCA_040217695.1 Vulcanimicrobiota bacterium
AGGAGATAAAGATCCTCTTGTGGCTGCAAATATTAAGCAGGTAGAGGATCGTATAGATGAACTGAATAATCGTCTTGAAAGACGAAGAGAAGAGCTTGCAAAGGAAAGAAATTGCACTGTATCTGATATTCGCCATCATGGAAGGGCATGGGTATTACCTCACCCTGAAAGAGACATTCCTCCTATAATAGATATGGTTCCAAATAAAGAAGTTGAAAAGACTGCTGTAGAAGCAGTAATAAAGTATGAAATAGAAAGAGGTTGGAAAGTTCAGAGTGTTGAGTCTGAAAATCGTGGTTTTGATCTTATATCCCGTAAACCACATCCGGAGGACCCTGATACTGCTATAGAGGTTAGATTTATTGAAGTTAAAGGCCGTTCAGGTGTGGGAGATATAGCTCTGTCTTATAATGAACACAGGACAGCGGAAAGATTAAGAAAAGATTACTGGCTTTATGTGGTATATAACTGTGCCACCAGGCCGGAAATTAAAATACATCAAGACCCGTATAGCCTCGGATGTATTCCTGTAACAAAAATAGAACATTATCAATTAAGTGCTAAGAAAATACTGGAGGAAAATAAATGAGTGATAAAGCTAAATACCCTAAGAGACTTATCGAAGTAGATTTGCCGATAAAGCGTATTTCTGTTCAAGCCACGAGAGAGAAATCCATAAGACATGGTCATATATCAACCCTGCATATATGGTGGGCGAGGCGTCCTCTGGCTGCGTGTAGGGCTGTTCTCTGTGCATCTCTATGGCCTGATCCGGCAGATCCACTCTGTCCCCCAGAATTCCGTGAAACTGCAAAAAATCTTATGAAAAAGTGGGCAAAAGATCATCTATTTTTATTGCAGGGAGATGAAAGTTATCAGCATTTTAAATTGTTCCAGAACAACCCTGATAAATTGAATGATAATCTTGAGTTAAGAAGAGCATTACTTGATTTTATAGCTACTTTTTCTAATTGGAATAATTCTACAGATCAGAATTTTCTTGATACAAGCAGAGAACTGACACAGTCAGCACATGAGGCGCTGGGAGGAATACCAGGAACAAAACCTCTTGTGGTAGATCCCTTTGCAGGAGGTGGTTCTATTCCTCTTGAATCTCTAAGAGTGGGAGCTGATGCTTTTGCAAGTGATATTAATCCTGTGGCAGTTTTGCTTAATAAAGTAATTCTGGAATATATCCCGAAATACGGTCAGAGACTTGCAGATGAAGTGCGTAAATATGGAGAGTGGATAAAAAAAGAGGCAGAGAAGGAACTTGCAGAATTTTATCCGAAAGACCCTGACGGTGCCATTCCTATAGCGTACTTCTGGGCAAGAACAGTTATCTGTGAGGGACCTGGATGCGGTGCAGAAGTCCCTTTAATGAGAAGCCTCTGGCTTGCAAAAAAAAGTTGTAAATCTGTAGCTTTGAGGGTAATTCCTGATACTGAAAATAAAAGAGTAGATTTTGAGATTATTCAGGATGCCACTTCTAGTTATGTAAAAGATGGAACAGTAAAGAGAGGTTCTGCTACTTGCCCTTGCTGTGGTTATACAACACCTGTGGCTTCTGTAAGGAAACAGCTAAAAGCTCGTAGAGGTGGAGCTTCTGATTCAAGGCTATTCTGTGTTGTGACTACAAGGCCAGGACAACATGGACGGTTTTATCGATTGCCTTCTGAAAAAGATTTTAATGCTGTAAATAAAGCTAAAGAGCAATTGGAACGAAGGAAAAAAGAACATAATGGTAAGTTTAATCTTATCCCAGATGAACCAACACCTATGGGCGGTGGTAAAGGTGCAGGTCGTGCTTTTTCACAACGTAATTATGGGATGGATCGTTTTGAAGACCTTTTTACACATAGACAATTATTGGCTCTTACAACATTAGTAAGATTAGTAAGGGAAATTCCATTTCAAAATAATGAAGAAGAAAAGCTACTATTGGTAGCTGTTAAAACATGTTTAGCTATGGCTATTGATAGATGTGCTGATAAATGTGCTAGTCTAGTTATTTGGAATATACCCGCTGAAAAAGTGGAACATGTATTTGGTAGACAGGCATTACCTATAGTATGGGATTATGTTGATACTAATATATTATCAGATATCGGTTTGGCAGGAGCAATAGATTGGGTATATAATGTAATATCTAAAGAAGCACTTAAAAAGTCTAATCAGGGAACTGTTTATAAAGTTAATGCTAGTAAACACTCTCTTCCAGATGATATTGCTCAGGCTTTTATTTCAGATCCTCCATACTATGATGCTGTTCCTTATGCAGATCTTTCAGATTTTTTTATTGTATGGCTTAAAAGAGCAGTAGGAGATATACATATAGATTTATTCAACTTAGATCTTTCTCCTAAAGAAGAAGAATGTATTGTAGATGAGATAAAAGGTAAAGATAATGCTTATTTTGAATCTACTATGGCAAAAGCTATGGCAGAAGGAAGAAGAATTTTAAATCCTAACGGTATTGGTGTTGTTGTTTTTGCCCATAAATCCACATCAGGCTGGGAAGCACAACTTCAGGCTATGATAGATGCAGGATGGATTATAACTGGTTCCTGGCCAATAGATACTGAAAGACCTGGAAGACTTCGATCACAAGATTCTGCTGCTCTTGCTTCATCAGTTCATCTCGTATGTCGTCCCCGTGAAAATCCTGATGGTGCACTTCGAACTGATGTAATAGGAGACTGGCGTGATGTCTTACATGAACTACCTATCAGAATTCATGAATGGATGCCACGACTTGCAGAAGAAGGCATAGTTGGAGCAGATGCCATATTTGCCTGTCTTGGACCTGCTCTTGAAGTATTTTCTCGTTATAGCCGGGTAGAAAAAGCAAGCGGAGAAGTAGTCACTTTAAGAGAATACCTCGAACATATCTGGGCTGCTGTATCAAAAGAAGCTCTTAATATGATTTTTAAAGATGCTGATGCTTCAGGTTTTGAAGAAGACAGCCGCCTTACTGCTATGTGGCTCTGGACACTTTCTACAGGTAATGGTAAAGTTGAATCAAATGAAGAGGAAGAAGAAAGTGAAGAGGAAGAATCCGAAGGCAGTAAAAAGAAACCTGCAGGAGGCTTCACGCTTGAATATGACACTGCAAGGAAGATTGCCCAGGGACTTGGAGCACATATGGACAAACTTTATTCTGTTGTTGAAATAAAAGGAAATAAAGCAAGACTTTATTCTGTGTCGGAAAGGGCAAAATTTCTATTCGGTAAAAATGACAGTCTGGCTCCAAAACAAAAGAAGAAGAAAGATAAACAGATGGATCTGTTTAAAGAATTGCTGGCTGACACAGAAGAGATTAACAGAGATACAGGAGATATTTCCAGACCTGAAGCAGGAAATACGGTAATGGATCGGCTTCATCAGGCGATGATCCTTTTTGGTGCCGGCAGAAGTGAGGCTCTGAAGAGATTTCTGGTGGAAGATGCAGTGGGGCAGGATCTTCGTTTCTGGAAACTTGCCCAGGCTATGTCGGCTTTATATCCGTCTAATACTGATGAGAAGAGATGGATTGACGGGGTAATGACAAGAAAGAAAGGACTTGGATTTTAATCAATACATATAATAAATAAGGCAGGTGAAAAATATGGATTTATCAGATAGAATTATAACAGCTCCTTCAATATGTCATGGGAAAGCCTGCATAAAAGGCACAAGAATTATGGTGTCAGTTATCCTGGATAATCTTGCTGCAGGTGTTACACAGGATGAAATACTAAAAAGTTATCCCTCATTAAAAAAAGAAGATATAAATGCTTCTATAGCATATGCAGCAGAACTGGCACGGGAAAGAGTGGTTATTCTTAGATAGGGAGAAATTAGATAATGAAATTTAAAATTGATGAAAACCTTCCGGTTGAATTTGCAGAGATTCTTCGTGAAGCTCATTATGATGCTTTCACCGTAGTTGAGCAAAAATTAGAAGGACAGCCTGATCAGAATATAGCTGTGATATGTACACAGGAAGAAAGAATCTTAATAACTTTAGATACTGATTTTATGGATATCCGGGTTTATCCGCCAAGTAAATTCCCTGGATTTATAGTTTTTCGTGTTTATAAACAGGATAAATATCATTTAATTAATCTTTTAAAAGATCTAATTCCTATATTAAAAAAAGAATCTATCAGCCATCAGTTGTGGATTGTTGAAGAAGATAAATTGAGAATAAGAAATTAATTAAATAACAATTTATTTATTGAGTGAAAGGAGTCTCTCTATGTCCAATTTAAAACCCTGGTACAAAGTAGTTACACCGAGAGAAGATTTAAGAGAAGGCAAGCCTCTTGATGCATCTGAATTTGCAGTTCATCTGGATCAGGTTCGTGATGGGAGAGCACCTGAAGATTATCAAAATCCTGAACGTTTCTTTGAAAGAACTTATATAACACAGAATATAATGTCTCTTGCTTCTGAAGTGTTACGCCGGCTGAACGGCATAAAAATGGAATCTTCTCCTATATTTAACCTGTCCACTCAATTCGGAGGCGGTAAATCTCATACGCTTACCCTTCTTTATCACCTGGCCAATAATGGTGATAAAGCAAAAAACTGGAGCGGTGTGAATAGATTGATGGAAAAAGCCGGTGTAACTAAAGTGCCACAGGCAAATATAGCTGTATTTGTTGGCACAGAGTTTGATTCTCTTACAGGTCGGGGGGGGACTGACGGGATTCCTGTCCGCAAAACTCCATGGGGAGAGATTGCCTATCAATTATCAGGTAAAGAGGGACTGAGCTTAGTAGCTGAACATGAGAAACAGATGATGGCTCCTGCCGGAGATGTAATCAGACAGATACTTCCTAAAAATAAGCCATGCCTTATCCTTATAGATGAACTTATGAATTATGTAAGCAGAAATCGTAAAAGCGGTCTTGCTGCTCAATTATATAATTTTATGCAAAATCTCTCCGAAGTTGCCAGAGGAGAGGAT
>JBEHWO010000491.1:0-4952 GCA_040217695.1 Vulcanimicrobiota bacterium
TAAACAGGACACTATATGGGATGGAAAGAATTTTTACAGTTTATACAAAGAAGCTTATACTCCCTGGGAGTGGCAGCCAAAATTAAAAGAAATAGCGGAAGAACTTGGATTAATATGCTTTTCTTCACCTTTTGATAAAACTGCTGTGGATTTTCTGGAACAAATGAATGTGCCTGCCTACAAGGTTGCTTCTTTTGAAATAACAGATATCCCTTTAATAGAATATATTGCTTCAAAAGGCAAACCTGTAATTATTTCTACGGGAATAGCAACGTTAGGTGATATAGAAGAAGCTGTAAATACCTGCAAAAAAATGTGTAATAATCAAATTTTTTTGCTTAAATGTACTTCTGCCTATCCAGCACCTCTGGAAGAAGTAAATTTAAAAACTATACCAAATTTAGCAGATACATTTAATACTATTACTGGTTTATCCGATCATACAACGGGTATATCAGTGCCAATTGCTTCAGTTGCTCTCGGAGCTAAGATAATAGAAAAACATTTTATTCTGGATAGAAACCTTGGCGGAACTGATGCGCCCTTTTCCCTGGAACCTGAGGAGTTTAAAGCTATGGTGAAAGGTGTGAGAGAAGTAGAAAAGGCTCTCGGAAAAGTTAATTACGAATTTACTGATAAGATGAAAAAGAACAGAGAATTTTCCCGTTCTCTTTTTGTAGTGAAGGATATAAGGTGTGGGGAAACTTTTACAGAAGAAAACGTTAAATCTATTAGACCCGGCTTCGGACTTCATCCGAATTTTTTTAAAAAAATAATTGGTAAAAAGGCATTGAAAGACATAGGTAAAGGTAGTCCTCTGACATGGGATCTAATTATTAATTAAAAAATTACTGGTTATTATATTAAGAAATTAACTTTAAGGAAGAAAATTACATGGATAATTATAAGGTTTGTGTCTTAAATTATGGAGCCGGTAATGTAAAATCTGTTTATAATATGTTGCTTACCATGACAGATAATGTCAAAATTTCCAATGCTCCTGAAGTAATCCAATGTGCTTCACATATTATATTGCCGGGAGTCGGCTCATTCGGTTCATCAATGGAAAAAATAAAAAATAATATACCCTTGGAAGTCCTTTCGAATGAAGTTTTGGAAAAGAAAAAACCTTTTTTAGGAATATGTGTTGGCATGCAGGTTCTGGCTGATATAGGATTTGAATTTGGTAATTTCCAAGGTTTAGGATGGATATCGGGAGAGGTACATAAATTAAACAGCCTAGAGCTTCCATTACCTCATATTGGATGGAATAATATTGAAATAATAAAGGACAATCCGATTTTATCTCATTTTACTTCAAGTCAGGATTTTTATTTTGTCCATAGCTATATATTTAAACCTGGAATTATAGATTTTATAGTTGCAGAAACAGATTATGGTGAAAAGTTTCCCTCTATAATTAATAAAGGCAATATTTATGGCGTTCAGTTTCATCCTGAAAAAAGTCAGAAAGCAGGCAAAATTCTTATTGAGAATTTTTTAAGGTTATATATATGAAAAAAAATAGAGTAATACCAATTTTATTATTGCGAAACGGATGGCTGGTTCAGAGCAAAGGTTTTAAAAGCTATCAAAATCTTGGTAATCCTATTACATCTGTAAAAAGATTGAGCGAATGGGCATCGGATGAGTTAATATATTTAGATATATCCAGTGATGAAAAATATGATATGAGAAGGGATGATATAAAACATCCCAATAGAAATAACATCTTCGATATTATAGAAGATGTTTCGAAAGTTACCTTTATGCCTATTACAATTGGCGGCAGGATAAGAACCCTTAAAGATATAGAAGATAGATTATCAAGAGGAGCGGATAAGATTTCTATAAATACAAAACCACTGGAAGATAAGAAATTTATAAAAGAAGCAGCCATAGAATTTGGTTCGCAGTGCATTGTTGTATCTATTGATGTGAAAAACCTTGATGGTAAATATTTTGTCATGTCTGAAGGAGGTAGAAAAGTTACCGCTTATGATCCTGTTGAGTGGGCAAAGATTGTTGAAAATCAGGGCGCAGGAGAGATACTCTTAAATTCTATAGACAGGGATGGAATGAAAAATGGCTATGATATACAATTATTAAATATGGTTTCTGAAATAGTGAAAATTCCGGTTATAGCCTGCGGAGGAGTTGGGAAGTGGGAACATTTTGCAGAGGCTCTTAAGGAGACACATGTGGATGCAATTGCTGCTGCAAATATATTTCATTATACCGATCAAAGTGTTTATCTTGCAAAAAAATATTTATATGAAAATAAATTTAATGTGAGATTACCTGATTTGTTAATGATTTAAGCTGGAGGAAGAATTATGAAAAGAATGAACTATTGTAAAAGGTGTGTTTATCCTCAAATATCTGTAAATCTCTATATTGATGAAGAGGGGATCTGTTCAAGTTGCAGAACCTTTGAAAAATTCGAACAAATCGCTCCAGAGTTCTGGGAAGAGAGAAGGAAAATATTTGAAAATATCATAAATAAGAGTGTTAAGAATAATACCTCAAATTATGATTGCATTATACCTGTAAGTGGAGGTAAAGATAGTTATTATCAGGCTCATGTTATTGTAAGTGAATACGGATTAAAACCTTTGCTAGTAACCTATCATGGCAATAATTATTTACCTGAAGGTGACTATAACAGGGACAGGATGAGACATGTTTTTAATGTGGATCATATGGTGTTTGGCCCCGGGGTAGATGTATTAAAAAGGCTGAACAGGTTATGTTTTAGAAAAATGGGTGATATGAACTGGCATGCTCATTGCGGTATTGTTTCCTATCCGATTCAGGTTGCTGTGAGATTTAATATTCCTTTAATTATGTGGGGCGAAGTGGCCTGGGATATATCAGGAATGTTTGAACCGGATGATTTTGTTGAGTTCAGTGCAAGAACAAGGCATGAACATTATATAAGAGGTTTTGAATGGTATGATATGCTTGATGATAAAAAAGAGAAAATTACAGAGAAGGATGTTTTATGGGCAAAATATCCCTCTGATGAAGAAATTTTAAGAGTTGGTGTAAGAGGTTTATATATAGGTAATTTTTTCAAATGGGATCCCAACTGGCATAGTAGAATGGTACAGGAGAAATACGGATGGCAAACATCTGTTCAGCCATTTGAGAGGACCTATCGCAGGATGTCCAATTTAGATGATAGATATGAAAATGGTGTCCATGATTTGTTAAAGTTTATAAAATTTGGTTATGGTCGAGCAAGTGACCATGCTTCGAAAGATATTCGTACCGGTTATATGAAAAGGGATGAAGGGATTGAAATGGTCAGAAAATACGATTCCGTTGTTTCAAGTGATCTTTATTACTGGCTAGATTATGTTGATATGACTGAAGAAGAGTTCTGGGAAGTAGCAGATACTTTTCGTGATCCAAGAGTCTGGTGGATACAGGATGGACAATGGTGGAAAGATAATATCTGGGGTGAGCCGAGTGCCTACGGGATGGTACATATAAAAGATCCTGAAAAATTAAGGAGATATCAAATATGACAGAACAACAAAAAGTTGTCTTTACAGAAGATGAAATCCGCCCAAAAGAAATGGCTATGGCACAGCAGGAATTTATTGACATAGATCGTAATTTTCTCCTTTCTCGCATGAGTGAATGGTGTGAAGTTCTATGTCCTGCTTGTAATTCAATGGATTTTAAATTTTTTGGAGAGAAAAGAGGCTTTGTTTATGTAGAGTGTGCAAAGTGTGGCACAGTTTATACAAATCCCAGACCTTCTCAGACACTATTGCATGATCTTTACGCAAATTCTCAAGTTTATAAATATTGGAATAAATATATGTTTCCTGCAAGTGAGCATACTCGTAGAGTGCATATATTTAGACCACGGGCTGAACGACTTGCTGATTATTGTAAAACTTCCGGTATAAATTGCGATACACTTTTAGAAGTAGGGGCAGGCTTTGGAATTTTTTGTGAAGAAGTTTCGAAATTGGGACTTTTTAAACGAATAATTGTGGTGGAACCAACGTCAGATCTAGCAGAAACCTGCCGGTTGAAAGGTTTTGACGTTATGAATATGCCTGTTGAAGATATAACTGAAAGTGAATTTATTGATGTTTTAGCTGCTTTCGAAGTAATTGAACATTTATTCTCACCGGAACAATTTCTTAAACAATGCTTCAGAATGCTTCGTCCGGGAGGTCTGTTATTTCTGACATGTCCTAATGTAAGAGGCTTCGATGTTGCTACATTAAGGATGCTTTCAACTACATTTGATCATGAACATATTAATTATTTTCATCCTAAATCTTTATTTATGCTTTTACTAAATTGTGGATTTGATAACATAAATATACAAACACCGGGCCAACTCGATGCTGAAATTGTTCGTAAAACTGTTTTAGATGGGAAGTTTGAAGTAAATAATCATCCTTTTTTGCGAGAAATTCTTCTGGAAAGATGGGAAGAACTGGGAAATCCTTTTCAGAAATTTCTGGTGGGAAATAAATTATCATCTCATATGTCTGTTTTTTGTAAAAAAATAAAATAAGACGCTTTTAGAATGTAGTTATAATCTGGTATAGTGAATTTATTTTTAAGCCTTATATTGATACCAGTTTGATTAACATGTTGTAAAAAAATAGTAAATGCTGTTACTATTGACCTTTATAGAAATAGGGATAAAAATAGTTAAATAAAGGAAGTTGATGAATAACATGAAGTATGAACAGGAAATGTTCAGGGATAAGTTAAAACAGGCGAATATTTATAAAAATATGGAAAATATTTCTCTCAGAGAACAGAGAATTACATCCATAGTTTCTAAATTTTTTAAAGGTAACGTTTTGTTTATAGGCAATAACGTAACCAATGTTGAATTAGATTTAAAAGATACCGGCAATAGAATGTTTTTCCTGGATATTTCCTTGAAATATTTAAGCAATAAAAAGGATATA
>JBEHWO010000492.1:0-4952 GCA_040217695.1 Vulcanimicrobiota bacterium
GCGTAACGCGTGACGCGTAACGCGTTACGGGAGCAGAAACTTTATATAAGCACATGATACGTAATTTTTTGGATACTCTTTTACCTGGTGTGGTACTAAGTACTTATAGCAGTAAATATTCCAGGAGAAATATTTATGAAAGAAATGAAAATCAAAATCTTACCTTCAGGAGAAGTGAAAATATTGGATATAAAAGGGGTTCACGGGCAGGAATGTATCGAATTTACAAAATTTATTGAAGACTCTATCGGAGATGTAACTCACAGAGAATTTACAGAAGATTACTATAGAGAGAACTATAACAGTCTATCTGAGAAGGAAAAACAATTTTAAGAGAAAGGAGGTTAAAAATATGTCGGCATGGTTAAAAGCCGGTCTGATTTTCGGAGTAATAAATTTTATAGTTGCTTTAATATTCGGTCTTTTACTGCCATTATGTCTTCCGCCTATATTTATATTCCTGGGATTTCTCTGCGGTATAGTTACAGCTCTGTTTCTGAACATACCCGGCGGAGGCGCTGCAGTAAAAGAATCCCTTAAATCGGGTCTCTTCAGCAGCATAATTTCTACTATTACCCAGATTCTGGTATCAAGTCTGTATTTTATTTTCCAGGGTCAGAAAGCTTCACAGAAAATAATGGAGCAATGGGGAAACGCGACAGGTTCTCAGGCAGAAAAGATAGGTCAATACATAGGAGGCTTCGGAACAATAGCCTGCTGTGGTGTCACGGATATTATTTGCTTTATAGCAGCAGCAGCAGCAGGAGCATTAATAGCAGGCAAGTTTTTTGTTAAAGGTCAGAATTAAAATTCACGCGTAACACGTGACTGGTGAGGATAATCGAGAGTGTACGATATTTTGTGTAAACTTATCATGAAATAAGACTTCAATAGAGGTTTATACAAAATTTATGGTCGAATAAATCCTTACCTGAATTAATCGATAAATAATATGGTAAAGAAACTTATACCGGCAATTATATGTGCAATATTTTTCTTTATTACAGTTGCGTCTGTAATGGCTCCTTATTTTGCATCTCATAATAACAGAATAATGAGTGATATTATGTATGGAGGGATGAGGGCCTTATGCCATCAGAAACCTGAAAGATGTATATTTCTGTGGGGTCATCAAATGGCAATCTGTGAACGATGTTTTGCCATATATATCTTTCTGATGGCAGGTGGTATTTTTCTTTATATATTCAGAAAATCTTTCAGAAAATATCACTGGAAAACAGCTATATTTTTAATGTTGCCTGTTGCAGTAGACGGTCTTACACAGTTTGCAGGTCTCAGGGAGAGTAATATATATCTTCGCCTCTTTACAGGCAGCCTGTTTGGCATTGCCTTTGCATTACTCCTCTGTCCGCCGGGATTCGAAATATGTCTTGATGATTATAAAATTGAAATTGAAGGGGAAGTCGTGAAAAGTGAGTCGTGAGTCGTAAAAAGTGAGTCGTGAAGAGTGAAGGCTGAGTAGGGGCGTTTAATTAAACGCCCTGGGATTAAATAAGCATCACGCATCACGCATTACGCATCACGCATTACGCATCACGAACCCACGCGTCACGCGTCACGATTATAAATATGGAAACAAAAGAACATATAAAATTACTTATAAAATCCAGATATCCCGTAATTTATCTCATTACCTGGGAAGAAGACAGGGTAATGCAAATGTGTGCCTCCATTTCAGATGAAATGAAAAAAAACATTTACGTATGGTCAATAACAGACGGGTTGATATGTGTCGACAAAACAATATCTTCTGCAAAAACACCTTATAGTGCACTTGAAATAATAGAATCAAAAGACAACGGAATCTTTCTCTTAAGAGATTTTCATCATTACATAGATGATCATATTATCAAAAGAAAAATTCGTGATCTTGTCGTACTATTTCGCAATTCTTCCAGAACTATAATAATCACGTCACCGGTAATGAAGATACCTGTAGAACTGGAAAAAGACATTACCGTAATAGATTACAAACTCCCTTCTTTCTCCGAAATGGAAAGTATATTTTCCCTTGTGACAGACAATTTTTCTTCCCAGGGTATAAATATTTCCCTTAATACACCGGAGGAAAAAGAAGAAATAGTAAAATCACTTCTTGGTTTTACCGGAAGAGAAGCAGAACAAGTACTTGCAAAAGTAGCAGTAATGAAAGGCAAAATAGGTACAGAACATATAAAATTAATCCTGAAAGAAAAGGAACAGATAATAAGGAAAGCAGGTTTTTTAGAATTCTACCCTTATGTGGAACAATTTTCACATATAGGCGGATTGAATAACTTGAAAAAATGGCTGAATAAAAGATCTCTTGCCTTCACCCGGAAAGCCAGGGATTTCGGCCTGCCTGAACCGAAAGGTATACTGCTCACAGGACTTCCGGGATGCGGGAAAAGCCTCTGTGCCAAAGCTATTGCAGGGCAGTGGAAAAAACCCCTTCTCCATTTCGATCTGGGCCGGGTGCTGGGAGGACTTGTAGGGGAGTCTGAAAGAAATATGAGAAAAGCCCTGAAAATTGCAGAAAGTGTTGCTCCTGCCATATTATGGATAGATGAAATAGAAAAAGCTTTTTCAGGCGTTTTAGACGGAGGAGACAGCGGCGTCACTTCAAGATTACTGGGAACACTCCTCACATGGATGGAAGAACATGAAAGCCCTGTATTCATAGTGGCTACGGCGAATAATATAAATATTCTCCCAGAAGAATTAATAAGGAGATTTGACGAGGTATTTTTTGTAGACCTGCCATATCAAAGAGAAAGAGAAGAAATTTTCAGGATTCACCTGAGCAGGAGAAACAGAGATACGAGGAACTTCAACATGGAATTACTTGCACAGAAGTCAGAAGGTTTCAGTGGTTCCGAAATAGAACAGGTAATAATTTCTTCTATTTTTGATACCATGTCTGACGATGTGGACTTTAACAGTGAGCTCATATTAAAAAATATTAAAGAAACATTTCCTCTTTCTGTTTCAATGAAAGAAAGACTGGAATTGCTCAGAAAAACAGGAAAAGAAAGATTTAGAATGGCTTCCACAGAATCAGAACTGCCCCGTTTCCATGAAATAAACCTGGGAGATATTATAAAATTTTCTTAATGGGCTTTTATTTTTCCGCCATTTATTTTATAATAATGGCATAGAATCTGCGATAATTACATGACAGTACAGATTATTTAATGTTCCGCTCTGCAAAGAGGAAACACATGTCAGCCAATAATCAGCACTGTGACTTCTGAATAACAAAGGGGTAAATTATGAAACATTTCTATATATGTTTAATTATTTTGATATCTTTAGCGCTCACAGACAGTGTATGGGCCATTATAGGAGAAAAAGACGATTTACTCGGAGGCAATGTAGATGTAAAAATACTTGCCCAGAATTTCTCAGGAGAGGCAAATTCCAATGAATTTCATATATGGGGAAGTGTAAGACTGGAAAAAGATGAAGCCACACTTGAAGCAGATGATATAAAATTCAATGCGAAAACGAATATTGCCCTGGCCTCGGGGAATGTCGTATTCAGTCAGCCCGGAACAGTTCTTTCCGGCAATACCGTAACAGTAGAATATAAAGAAAAAAAAGGCGTATGGGCAGGAAATGTAAAGATAATTCAGACAAAAGCACCTGAGAAGGGAGCCGAAAAGCTTCAAAAAACCTTTAAAGACGGGCCTGTAACAATAGTTTCCGACACGCTGGAATTTACCTGGCAGGAACCGAGCAGGGTAGTGGCAGGAGGAAGAGTAAAAGCAACTCAAAAAGACAAACAGGTTTATGCTGACACTGCCACCTATATATCTTCTCCTCAGAGTCTCACACTGAATGGAAACGTAAAACTCAGCAGAAATGACGGGTCGTCTCTGGTATGCGAAAAACTGGTTATGGATCTGAAACAGAACACCTTTGAAGCAATGAGATCACCTGCATCTCAGATAAAAGTAGATTTTTATTACGACAAAAAGAAAAAAGGATTATTTTAAAATTGTAATGCGTGATGCGTGATACGTAATGCGTGACGGGTTTAATCGCGCATCACGCATTACGCATTACGCATTACGAGGTCATTATGTATGGATAGTTATGAAACTAACTATAATACATATATTCTCCCGTGACACGTAACTCAGGATAAAAATTTTTATTAATGCTTATACTCAGGCCAGTAATCGAAAAAATAGTTCTTTCATAAATTAAAATACGTCTTCAGATAGTTTGTCACATAAGGTTTTCTATTATATAATAAATACAGCAGAATGTTTTCTGCAAAAGAGGAGGGAAATATTATGGATATGATAGGAAGTATAATGTCTTCATCAAGCATACCGGGCGATGTAAAGGCTGCAATGGTAATGAAAGAAGCCATGGCACAGCAGGAAATAGCCATTGAAATGATGAAAAAAGTCATGGAAACACAGATGTCGGAAACAAGCGCCCTTATGCAGATGCTGAATAAAACAGTCCCTCTTAACAGTGATGCAATGGCAATAGATGTATATGTTTAATTTTTACTGAGGTGAGCATAAATAATACATATTACTCTCGTGACGCGTAACGGGAGGAAAACGTTTATTACATGCCTATGCTCAGGTCAGCAATAGATTTACAAAATTAAGTACAATTTCCAGTAAACAGGAATCTGCCTGTCGTAAAAAACACTATCTTTAATTCGCTTTCTCCAGAACATTATGATATAATAAAAAATATTCTGTTATAGGGCGGCAGACTTTTCTGTTATCCCGAAAATTCCGTTCTTTGTGCAGGGAGATTATTTATAGTATATATGGAAGAAGAGAGTGAAGTCAGACAGGCTTATATAATGAGCAGACTTTCAGAATTCCGCAAAGAGATGCGGAATTTACCGGACGAAGATTTAAGACTGCTTACTTCTCTGGGAAAACTTTCAGTTCACCTTCTCGGCTATCCCGTAGCCACTC
>JBEHWO010000493.1:0-4949 GCA_040217695.1 Vulcanimicrobiota bacterium
GAATGTAACAGGTGTTTGTTCCCCCTGATTTTCAATATTTATATAACTATTGGGAATGTCAACTTTCACTATCTTGCCATAGACCTCCAGTTTCTTTACCTTTTTACTTTCAGCAGGAAAAGTTGAAATAATAAGCGAAACAATTAACATAAAAATTATAAAAAAATATTTTCTATAATTTATCATACTAACACCCCTTTCGAAAATATGTTTAATTTTACCATACCGACTGAATCATTTCAATAATGTTTTATGCAAAAACTGTGCCAGTTATATAAGAATCGTAACGCGTAACACGTAACACGTTAATCGTTACGATTTTCATATAAATCCTTTTTCTTGAATATTTTTTCCATGAATGATATAATTCGATAAATAAAAGTGAAATTATGTACAAAACTATTAATGAAAAGGGGAGTTATATATGATAGAAGTAAAACTTGACGATCTCGTAAGAGGACCTGCCAAAGACACAGGTATTTTTGATAAGGTTATACTCGGTTTTCAGGCCCTTTTCCCTGTAAAAGAAGGAGAAGCTCTTCACAGTGCAATTCAGACAAGTTTTGAAACAGGTCTCAAAATAGGTTATCAGGCAGGAAAATATTTTTCTGAATTTGAGAAAAAGAGTAATGAAATAGCTAAATTCAGTATTGAAAATTTAAAAAATTCCATAGAGACAGAACAGAAATTACTGGAAAAAAGAAAAGACTATGAGACAGTAACAACAGGCAAAACGGAAAAAGAAGAAAAGAAAAATTGACTTTTAACTTGATATTGTCACATTTAGGAACGTTAATTAAATAACTGTCTCAAATATATTAAATCGTGACGCGTAACCCGTAACGCGTCACGCGAGGAAAGAGACAATTAATAAAATTCTATTCCTTAATAAAATAGCAATTAGCAATTAGTTGTTAATTTTCAGTTAATAATTAAAGCTAATCGCTAACAGCTAATAGCTAAGAACTAATAACTATTTTATCAAAGCAGGTAATATGACAATGTCAGGTTAATTTTCAGTTAATAATTGGGAAGGTTCGTTTTGTTATGATTCCGGATATGGACAGGAAAGGTAACTCATCATTCCCTCCGTCGCCGGCAAAAATCCAGGAAGATATAATAAAATGGGTTTTAGAACATGGGAAAGAAATTCCTTCTGCAGAATGGAAAAGTGATAAAACCACCGTTACGAATATTCGATATGAAGCTATAGACAAACTATTCAGATTGTAAAAGGTCTTCTATATCCTTTATCTCCTCTTTCACTTCTTCCGTAAGTTTCTGACTTTCAATTTTTCCCATAAAAGCTTTCGTTTTTTTATCAAATAACTGTGTTCTTTTTGCTCCTATATGTCCTATTTTGGAGAGATTGCACAGTACGTCCGCAGCCTGGACAATAGCCAGCTGTTTCAGGCAATGAGGATTTTGAACAGGTTCCAGATCATGATGGAACTGGGCGGAATTAATTATCTGCTCGGGAAGTTTCCATTGTTCAAGGGTCATTCTCCCTACTTCACAGTGATCAATGCCGAAAAATTCCTTTTCTGCATCAATGAGGAGTACAGGATTTTCTCTTACGGCTCTGACGACCTCTTCATATTGTTCGGGAAGGCTTACATATAAAATCACTTTACCTATATCATGCATCATACCGAGCATAAACATTTCATCCTGTTCCAGTCCTTTTTCTCTTGCAAGGAGTTTTGCGAATACTCCCGTTCCGAGAGAATGATACCAGAGTTGTTTGAAAAGTTCTTTTTTTCTTATTTTCTTGAAAAGAGTGGATGATGATGCCTGAGCAACTATCTGTTTTGCCCTGTCCAGTCCGAGCATATTCAGAGCTTTTACTACATTGAATATCTTCTGAGAAAGGCCATAATAAGGAGAGTTGGCAACCTGAATTATCTTTAACGATAGAGCCGGATCATTCTGGATAATTTTGCCGATTTTTTTGAAATTCGAACTGCTTATAGAAGTATCCCTGTCAAACATAAGGGAAAAGAATGAGAAACCCTGTATGCTCAGATCATAGATTACACTTCTGATTTTCATTAAATTTTCTTTTTTTCTTATATCTTCTCCCTGCTTTTTTTTGGATTGAAGCATAATATCGGCAATTCTCGTGGCATAGTCCTGTGAAGCCAATTTCTGTATGGTTGCTTTTACATCTTTCTGTACAGCAGGAGGTTTTATGGTAATCTCCTTTTGTTGTTCCATTTTTTCCTGTGGTCCGGTTTCTGCTTGAACGTAGATTTTTTCCTGTGGTGTGATTTCTTTTGGTACTTCGATTTTCTGTAACGATCTTATATACCGGGGATCAAGGGTAGAAAGGCCTATATCCGTTATTGAAATAACTTCTTTGTTTTCCGGTGCGGTTTCCGCTGCAGGTGCTTCCGGTAACTCCGGCACATCAGGTATTTTGTCTTCTTTTTTTTCTTCGATGGTTTCTGTTAAATCCTCTCCTTTATCAAAAAACACCCATACAGAGCCATCCTGTTCTTTTTCCCACTGACCACCGAAGTACACTTTTTCTACTTTACTTTTTTTTTCTTTATTCTCCATATTATCCATCAAAAAAAATCCTTTTTATACGTTTTCCAGAGTTTCTTTACGGGGAAAATATTTGGTGATCAGTAGCTGTCTCAAATATTTCAGCAGGATTTCAACAGTGTCTTCAAGTTCTCTGTGCTCATGCCAGCTTATCTGTACAGGTCTTTCTATTTTGAAAAAGCTATAAGGAGTATCTACATTTATAGTTTCTGAATTAAGATTGATATTCTGTATATTGGACAATAATCTGTAGTAAAGATCATCGTTAATATGCCTGTAACATTGAGGTTTTCCTGATTTGTACTCTCTGCAGAGATCCGGTTTGAAGGCATGAACCGAACAATAATAAAGGTCAAGATCGCCCTTTTTCAAAAAAATACATCTGTGTTTGTTGACTTCTTCATCCAGTATTTTTTTCATAGTAACACTGCCGGGATTCCAGCTAAAGCGGGGAGGGCCTGTACAGGTTTCTCTGAACTCTGTTTCCGTCATATTCAGTTCATCTGCCATTCTTCTTATATCAGAAGGTTCTATTTCAATAATAAACATGGTACAACAACTGCCACACATATAACATCTGGGAATAAAATTATCCATTACTCTGGGGAAATTTTCTCTTATAACTAAATATAATCTTCTTGTAAAATCTGTTATATATTCCGCCAGAGGCCTGTCTGAAGAATAATTTATAGAGTAATTATATTCTGTTTCATCTACCGTATAGGTTAAATTCATTGTGAGAGGGCAGAACATAATTGATTTGAGGGTGAAATTATCAACAGAAAACAGGTCGTTTCTCTGTAATAAGTCTTCCGACTCTTCCGGCGTATCAGGTAAGGTTTTGCTTTTATTAAGATGTTCCAGTTCTATTTTTGAAATTTTAGCCCACAGGTGATCCAGTTCAGATGAGTAAGCTATCCTCTGATTCCATATAAGAGAGAGCATTTCTTTCACTGTATGAACATTTTTTATAAAGTACTCATTAGAAACTCTTCCTTCTTCCATATCCAGAATTATCTCTTTTAATTTCCCGAGAGCAGTTTTTACTTTATTTGCTTCTTCATCTTTTATGGAAGCCAGTGTTGATAGTAATCCGGAATAATCTTCCCTGAGTTCTTCGAAAATCGGAAGATCTCTGTAAAATTGTCCTGATTTTGACATAAAGGAGATTTGTTCATTTATTATATCCAGATATTTAATCTCTTCTATTAAATCACTGCTATCCTTTATACAGACAGGAGATGTGGAAAGATATAAACGGCAGGACTGAGGCCTGTCATTGTAAACTTTACACTTATATCTTCCTGAAGGTGTTTTTTCCAGGAAAGGACATCTGCCGTCCTTCAGCTTTATGAAACCATCATAGTCGGACCATGTTCCGGCATGAGTAAGATATGTGTTGTAAAATTCTTTTTCACTCATGCCAAGGGAGGTGGAAATCGAAAAGAGGTCGTTACCTGTTACAAGTATATTTTCTCTCATACAGCAATTACCGCATTGAGAACAATAGTTGCAGAAGTAAAAACCGTATAAATTTACGAAAGATGTTATAAATTTAATTACCTTTTCTCTTAAAACAGGTATGTCTCCGTAATTAACATGCATACCCTCTTCACCGGGAGATTCATAAATTGTCATTTTTCTGTTTTCAAATCTTATTTTTTTTATCTTATCTATATTCATATAATCTTATAAACTCACTTGCTGTATTTTAATTTACTGTATGCCCAGGCAGATTTTTTGCGAACATCCGGGTTTTTCTCTTCTTTAATTGAACGTAAAAGCCAGTCGGCGGAATCTCTGGCTTTTATGGCCACCAGTGTTTCTGCTGCAAGAATTCTCATTTCTGCGGCAGGATCTTCCAGAAGAATTTTACTGACTGCAGAGGAAATACGTCTGTCTGACATAAGAGAAAGGCTGGAGATGGCATCTTTTCTATCTTCAAGGGAAGAACCGTTGTTTAAAATATTCAGAAGTCTGTCTATTTCTCCTGCCGTTTTTTCAGTTACCGGAACTTTCTCCGGTTCATCTTCCAAAATACCTAATTCTTCCAGAGATAATTTTTTTGTTGAAAGTTTCTCCGGTGCCCTTACGGTTTTTTCTACTTCCCGTACTTTTTCTGTCTCTTCTTTTTTCTCTTCCTCATCATCGAAAATTCCAACTTCTGATAGGGATAATTTCTTTGTTGATAGTTTACCCTCTTTCTGAAGAGGTTCTTCTATAAGAATTTCATCTTGCTCCTGAGGGGGTTCTTCGGGAGGTTCTTCTATAAGAATATCATCTTGCTCCTGAGGAGGTTCTTCTGGAGGTTCTTCTATAAGAATATCATCTTGCTCCTGAGGAGGTTCTTCGGGAGGTTCTTCTATAAGAATTTCATCTTGCTCCTGAGGAGGTTCTTC
>JBEHWO010000494.1:0-4941 GCA_040217695.1 Vulcanimicrobiota bacterium
TCCGGATAAATACAATTATGCCTCCGTTGATTACCCGCCTGTTATTCAAAAATTGGAGAAAATGGCAGGAGAACTCGGTGTCAAAATATCACACATGGAGGATTCTAAAAAATGAAAAACATCCTTACAGCCTATTCTACAAAAAATTCCGTTTCAGAAATCATAGAAGATTTAAAAGATCAGTTTTATGGACTTAAAAGTCAGATGTTAATTTATTTTGCATCATCACATATAAATCAGGAAAAACTTGCCGCAGAATTAGGCAGAGCTTTTCCTGAAAACGTAATTTTCGGATGTTCTACAGCAGGTGAGATTGTAAGTGGTAAGATGCTGAAAAATTCGGCAGTGGTAATGGGTTTTTTCAATAATATTATCAAAAACGCTTCTGTAGAAGTCATTGAACATATTAAAGATACATCGGAGGAAGAGATAGAAGAAAAAATAAAGATTGCTTTTAAAAACTTTGAAAATCACTTCGGTATATCTCTAAAAGATATGGATTTTAGAAAATATGCAGGTATTATCCTCATAGACGGCCTGAGCTGTGCAGAAGAAAGACTGATGGATGTAATAGGCGATATGACCAATGTTATTTTTGTAGGTGCCTCTGCAGGTGATGATATAAAATTTAAAGAAACATACGTTCATGCAAAGGGTCACAGCTATACAAACGGAGCGGTAATCGCCATTTTCGAACCTGATACAGACTTTGACATAATCAAGACCCAGAGTTTTTGCAGTACAGGTAAAAAATTAATAGCAAACAGGGTGAATGCAAAAACACGTACTGTAATTGAGTTTAACAATAAACCTGCCGCTCAGGCTTATGCAGAAGCTCTTGGAGTAAGTATTGATATGGCAAATAATTATTTCATGACAAATCCCATAGGGCTTATGATAAAGGATGAACCATATGTAAGAAGTCCTAAAGAAATCAAAGAAAATTCTATAGTTTTTTTAAGTAACCTCCTGGAAGGTATGGAACTGGAACTATTAAAATCTACAGATATAATCAAAGATACCCGTAAAGCTGTTTTTGATAAAGTAAATGAAATGGGTGACCTTTCGGGTATTATAAATTTCCACTGTATACTCCGTACCCTTGAACTGGAACAAAAGGGGCTGGAAGAAGATTACGGAAAGATATTTTTAAATGTACCTACTATCGGTTTCAGGACCTATGGAGAAGAGTATCTTGGCCATATAAATCAAACTTCTACTAGGCTTGTATTCAAATAGATCATGGAGTAGCGTATGTTTTTATCAGATGATTTTCTTCAATCTCTTAATATTATTAATTACTCCATGTCTCCTCTCTTTCATATAAAATATATAAATAAAGCCATTGAAAACATTTCAGGAAGACAGCATGAAGATTTCTTAAAAAATCCTTCATTATGGATGGATATCATCCATCGTGATGATATAGAAACCGTAAAAAAATCGTTAAAACTGTATCCCTTTGATATAACATATCGTATAGTCCATATTAACGGTGATATAAAATGGATGATTAATCGCGGGACCATGGATAAAGAGGGAGACATTATAAATGGTATAGCAATTGATATTACGGAACAAAAGCAAATTGAAGAAAATTTCAAAAATAAAATCCAGAGTTTATTCCTTGATAATATAACATTGCAGACCTGGTATTTAACAGATGAAAAAACCTATGGAGGTGCCAATAGAAGTCATGCCAGTTTTCTCGGAATAGAGGAAAAATCTTTTCCCGGAAAGTCGTTATATTCTATTTTTCCTCATGACATAGCCGAAAAGTTCGTAAAAACCAGCAGAGAAGTATTTCAATCAGGGGAAACTTTACGTATTGAAGAATGGATGGCCGGAGCCGGAGGAGAATTAAGTTTATTTTCTGTTACTAAAATACCGATACTGGCAGAAAACGGACATATAGAAGGTATTGTATGTTCTGCAGAAGATATAACAGACAGGAAACTTGTAGAAAAGGTACTTATGGAAAGTGAAGAAATCTTCCGTATGATCAGTATATCGGCCCAGGATGCGATTATTATCATAGACAGTGCGGGCCTGGTAACTCACTGGAATCCTGCCGCAGAAAAAATTCTGGGATACAGTGAAATTGAAATCCTCGGAGAAACCCTGGAGAATACTCTTGTACCGGCGGAATATAGAGAGATCTATAACTCTATTTTATCTGTATGGCAGAAAACCGGAGCATGTGATGCAACAGGTAAATGCAGTGAAATTATTGTTTTAAGAAAAGACGGAAGTGAAATCAATGTGGAAATGTCTCTTTCATCGGTAAAACTGCAGGAACAGTGGCATGCTATCGGAATAATCAGAGATATTACAGAACGAAAATCTATGGAACTACTGTTAAAAAAGCAGACAGAAGAACTTATCAATACCAATCAATTGTTGCTGCAGGCCAAGGAGGATGCAGAGATAGCCAACAGAACAAAAAGCCAGTTTGTGGCAAATATGAGCCATGAAATCCGTACGCCAATGAATGGCGTCATTGGCATGACAAGCCTCCTTTTAAATACCGGCCTGACTGAAGAACAACTTGACTATACGGAAACTATCCGTAAAAGTGCCGATGCACTTCTTTTAATTATCAATGATATACTGGACTTCTCAAAGATTGAAGCAGGTAAAATTGTTCTTGAATCATCGGATTTCAGTATCATAGAATTGATGGAAGACACATCGGATTTACTGGCATTGAAAGCCCATGAAAAGAACATTGAATTCAATTATTTTATATACAGAGATGTTCCGAATTATATAACAGGTGATCATGGAAAAGTCCGCCAGATCCTGATAAACCTCTGTAATAATGCCATAAAATTCACAGAAAAAGGGGAAGTAATGGTCAGAATCATACGTGAAGAAGAAAAAGACAATAAAGTTACAATAAAATTCAGTGTTTCTGACACAGGTATCGGCATAAGTGAAGAACAAAGGAATCGCCTGTTCAAGCCATTCTCCCAGGTAGACGGTTCAACTACCAGAAAATACGGAGGGACAGGACTGGGACTGGTCATATCAAAAAAACTTGCAGAAATGATGGGAGGCACAATCGGTGTTGAGAGTAAAGAAGGTGCAGGCTCTACCTTCTGGTTTACGGCAGTATTTGAAAAAACCATTCAACCTGAAGAAGAGTTCCTTGTAATAACAGAGGAGCTAAAAAAATATCGCTTTTTAATTATAGATGATAATGAAACAAACAGGTTTATATTAAAAGAATATTTAAAAACGTGGGGATGCCGGTTTGATGAAGCCCCCGGAGGTATACAGGCCCTTGTAAAATTTTATCAGGCCTGTGAAGCACACGATCCTTTTGAGATAGCTCTGCTGGATATGCAAATGCCTGAAATGGACGGACTTACCCTGGCAAGACAGATTAAACTTAGCCCTCAGCTTAAAGGCACTGCTCTGCTTTTACTCACATCCATGGACAGAAGATTCGATTTAAACAATCAGGAAAATGTTTTCGACGCATGCCTTAATAAACCGATTAAACAATCAAATTTGTTAAATACTCTTCTCGCAATTATCGGCAAACAGAGATTACAAAAAGAAGAGAGTTCACAGGACACAGGAGTTAAAACTGAAAAGCCTCTGACTATGGCAAAGAATAAATATCATGTTCTTGTTGTAGAAGATAATTACATAAATCAGAAGGTTGCTCTCCGTATATTAAATAAACTGGGTTACTCGGCAGACAGCGTGGGAAACGGAAAAGAAGCCATAAAAGCTCTGGGAATGGTACCTTATGATATTGTGCTCATGGACATACAGATGCCTGAAATGAATGGTTTTGAAGCAACTGAGCTCATAAGGAATCCTGCTTCCAGAGTATTAAACCATCATATTCCTGTTATCGCCATGACAGCTCATTCTATGAAAGGGGACAGAGAAAAATGTATGGAAGCAGGAATGAATAATTATATAGCAAAACCTGTTAAGATAGATGAAGTAGCACAGATTCTTGAGAAAGAATTATCTCTTGTAAAAATACAGGATAAAAGGAAACATATAAGTGTGAAAGAAAATTCAAAAATTTTTGACTGGAAGAATATGCTTGCAAGACTGGATGGAGACGAAGAATTTGCCATAGAAATTTTAAGAGATACTATAGAAGATACTGATATAAAAAAGCTCAGACAACTTTCAGAAGAAAATAATATTGACGAGCTGATCACCATAGCCCACTCACTGAAGGGCGTATATGCCAATATAGATGCATTTAAATTAAAAGAAACAGTATATGAAATAGAGTTAACTGCAAGACAGAAAAAATTAGACATGCTGGAACCACTTATCTCTAAATTAGAATATGAATTAGAGCAATTCAAAAAAACAGTAAGCCACATTGTATTAAAGGATTTATATTAGAAGCGTAACGCATGACGGCAGAAACAGATTCTCATTCTTCTTTGTGACCTGACAGTCATGGCTGTTAGTTATTTTGCAGATGCTGTTTTTTCCATATTTTATCCTAAATACCGCAGAATACTTCCTCTATAGCTGAAGACTCAGTACCGTAACAGGTAAATTCGTAACCATATTTTTTATCTGCAGTCATTTTGGAACATAAATGGAACTTTCTTGTCACTATGAAAAGAGTAATAATAAAGTTGGGGTCATAATGAGCAGTGATAAATAAAAGGTAAAGGGGATTATTAAATATGGCGACAATCTTTTCAGAGCACATACATGACATAATTTCCGTTAATTTACCGGATGAGAAAGAAGAAATTTATAATCATAAAGATTTCAGCAGAGAATATGGATGTATTTATGAGAATGAAACCGGTCACAGGTCAGACACACATAAGAGAAAAGGAATGGGAGCCATGGATGTTCCGGTAAATGATAATATAGATAAAATTACCTATATCAATCACATAGCAAATCAGGTTTTAATTTTATGTGACATAAATCCTTTACTGG
>JBEHWO010000495.1:0-4928 GCA_040217695.1 Vulcanimicrobiota bacterium
AATTATTTAGATAAACTGCCTTTACTTAATTTTTATCTAAATCTTTATTTTAGGCCATTAAAAATGAAAATTCCTATACCTTTAAATTATTTAAATAAACTGCTTCTTAATAATTTTTATCTAAAGCTTCATTTTTGACTGGGATTTTCGGGATTAAAGAATTACCGGGATTAGAAAATTCAAGTAATTCTATTTATCATCCCAGTAATCCCATAAATCCTATAAATCCCGGTCAAAAATGAAATTTTCCATACCTTTAAATTCAGGCACTTTGTTTAAATTTGATGGTTGAAGGTTGAGAACTGAAATTAACATTAAACTCTCAACTCTCAACCATATAATTTATATGAAAATCGTAGCGCGTAACGCGTGACGGGAGAAACAAATTCTCATTCTTCGTTGTCACCGGATCGGTCATGGCTGTTAATAAGGAAATGAACATTCCTGTAACCTTACATTACCAATCATGATTTCGTCAGAGGTTTAAACCATTTCAGATAACGTTTATCAATATAAATTTCTTCCTCACTGTCATTTAAAATACCCAGACTCATTTCATCATACCATTTTATTTTTCCAGTCAGTACTTCTCCGTCCAGAAAAGTAAATTCCAAAGGAATTTTCTCTGTAATATATCCGGCCAGAGCTTTGCTTTCAGACTTTACCATATCCCATGAAAAATCTTCATAGTTAAAATCTTCCATAAAAAATCCCGGAGATTTCAATAAAAATAACCAGGAACATTTCACCCCTGTTCTTTATACAATTATCATATCTTCTTCCATCGGATAAAAAGTATCTGCAATTTCTATTAAATCTCTCGACGTATTATGCTGGAAAGCTGCTACTTCCACAGTTATGTTACTTCTTTTAAGAACTTTTATAAGCTCGGTAAAATCACCGTCTCCGCTTACAAGAACAACAACGTCGAGTCTGTCCTGTAAAGATATTATATCCATAGCAATCCCCAGATCCCAGTCTCCTTTAGCAGACCCGTCGGCTCTTCTTCTTAAATCTTTGGATTTTACCGTATAACCGACTCTATCCAGGGTTTTTATAAATTCATCCTGATTTATTTCCGGTGTCTGAACTATGTAAGCTATGGCTGTTATTACTTCTCTGTCTTTAGTGACAAGATTTAAAAGAGTCTCAAAATTTAATTTTGCCTGATAGCCAATCTTAGCACCGTAATATATATTTTGAACATCTACAAAAACACCGACCCTGGGGTTATCTGTAGCGGTCTGAATTTCTTCATGACTTTCAGGAATAAGGCGTCTCTGAACCTTTTTATATTTTATATCTGCCCTGATAAGATCCCCTCTGAGTTGTAAATTTTTTCTCTGAAGCAGAATCAATGAACTGTATATATCATGCTGATCATTGAGAGTATCTCTGAGTTCTTTACTTTCCTTTTCAAGTCTTTTTTTATCTTTAAAAAGCATTTCCTGATCAAAAAGAGCTTTTTTGGCATCTTCAAGTTCTTCAAAAATTTTCTGTTTTTCTTTCTGCAACAACTCAATTCTCTGATTAAAATTTGTCGTATCCTTTCTGAGTTTTTTATTAACCTCTGAAAGCTGATTAAGTGTATTATCCTGACTTTTCAGCTTTTCTTCCAGTTTTTTTATCTGTTCCCTGTACAGGTTATCATCTTTTACTTTAACTGATTCCTGTTTGGGTCTGGAAACTTTTTTCACTTTTCTTACTTCTTTTTTCTCCATCGATTTTATAATATTTTCAACGTGCTGAATAAATACACGACCGTATTCATTAACATCCTGTCTTTCATCTGTCAGAATAACCCACAGAACTTTACCGACTCTGTTCTGGTTGAAAATATTCTTACAATCACCTGTATATTCTTTAATAGCATCAAGATCCAGCTTTGATAATTTACTTTTCTCTTTTAATCTCTTCTTTAAAAAAGTCCTGGTCATAAAATTACCGAAATCCGGTTTTTTAAAGAAAAGCTGTGCAAGATCTTCCACTATAATACTGGAAGGTATAGAACTAAACTCTCTACCACCATATTTAATACCGGATTTATTTAAAAGCATCTGTAATTCTCTTTGAGTTAATAAATCATGTATTATCCAGCAAAGACTTCTCGGAGTAAGATAATTTAAAAGTTTCTGATATTTTTCTTCCTCTGCCATATGAGCCCCCCCATTAATATAATTAACCAATATGTTATCACGTGACTGCTCCCAATGCCAATCATTCGCTATAGCTTCACGATATAGCATGGACATTTAGAGTAACCTCACTCAAAGACTCCAGTCCGAGTCTTTTGATATGTACAATTATCAGGAATCCCCTTACGGTTTTCGCATACTTGCCTCAGCAAACAGAGGCTTTACAGTCGCCTGATAGATTTTGTACAACCTTCAATTTATCAACTTGAATTTTCGGTTATATTATACAAGGTTTTTATTATTATTGCAAATTGATTGTGTTTTTTGGCAGATAACTACAGTTTTCGTAATACCTTCTTTATGTATGGGGATAGGATCGTTACATATTACAGGTGAAACCATCTACTATAAACATACAAACTGTAACCTGATAACTAAATAATTCCTCCCGTTTACCACATCGGTGAAACCATCTACTATAAACATACAAACTGTAACTCCGGCAGGTTTATACAGGGAAAGTAATTTTATATGATGTTCCTTTATGTTTTTCAAGTTCTAAAAAACCATCAATCTGCTCTACCAGATTGATTATCAGGTCAAGACCTATGGTATTTACATTGTTAATATCAAGCTCTTCAGGAAGGCCTGTGCCATTATCACTGAACTGCAATATGTATCTGTTATCCTTTATGTACAACTCAATAGATATTATACCTTTATTCCCGTACAGGAAAGCATGTTTAACTGAATTTGTAATTAATTCATTTATAATAAGAGCACATGGTATTGCTTTATCAACAGGGAGATAAACATTACGGGCCCGTATTTTTAATCTTATAAGTCTTGAATTTATATTATATGTATAAAATAAATATGAGGAAAGACGTTGAATATATTCGGCAAAATCAATCTTTGACAGGTCAGTAGATTGATAGAGTTTCTCATGAACCAGCGCTATAGATCTTATCTGACTCTGACTCTCTTTAAATTTAGCGAGAGCAGTTTCATCGTGGATAGAATCACTCTGAATATAGAGGAGACTTGAAATAATCTGCAGGTTATTTTTTACCCTGTGATGTATTTCTTTAAGGAGGATTTCCTTTTCCTGAAGGGAATATTTTAATTTTTCTTCTGCTATTTTCCTTTCTTCAATCTCCCGTTGAAGCTTTTTATTTATGAGGTTTAATTCCTCTGTTCTTGCCAGAACACGTTCTTCAAGAATTATTTGATATCCTGTCAGTTCCTGCTCTATAAGTTTACGTCCTGTAATATCTTCTATTAAAGAAACAATATAATCAACAGAATTATCAGGTTTTCTTACACATGTAGAACTGAGTTTGACATAAATAACAGTGCCGTCCTTTTTTATATACCTTTTCTCCAGATTATTAATTTTCAATTCTCCTGAAAACATCTTCTCATAATCAGCCATTTCCATATGGAGATCCTCTTGCGGTGTAATATCAGTCCATGTTAATTTTAAGAGTTCATCCCTTGTATATCCAAGAATATCACATAATTTATCATTTACTGCAATCCATCTTTTATCAGGTGAGACAATAGCAATTCCGATAAGAGGCAATTCAAAATAACTTCTGAATAACTGTTCACTCTGCTTCAAAGCTTCCTCTGCCAGTTTACGATCTGTAATATTACGTATAATCCCGATAAATTGAGAGATACTTCCGCTGTTATCAAGTAAAGGTCTTGCTATCTCCTCTATATATACAATGTCGCCTTCTTTTGTTAACAGACGACAATAGGTAGGAAAGATTTTACTTGAGGTTACAGATTCATGCAGAGCAGAGAGAACAGTTTCAATATCATCTGGATAAATAAACTCGGTTAGATTATGTCCCATAATCTCTTCAGGTACATAACCTGCAAGAAAAAATACATTGTATGTAACAAAAGTAATTATACCGTCCGGTCTGTACATATATGCAACATCAAAAATATTTTCCACTATCATTCTGTATCTATATTCGGAATCTCTGAAAAACGCAAGTTTTTGTGTCTCTTTTCGTAAAGCTCTTAATTCTTCAATAAGTTCTTCTTTTGTTTTTTCTTCATCTTTTTTCATCGTTTCTCCTGAAAAATAACTATATCTTCCTGCTGCCAGAGGACAGTATTCTGTCAATTTATCTAAAAATCGTCACGCGTGACGCGTGACGCGTGACGCGGGGATTATGAAAGAACTTAAAAAAATTTCTGTACTCTGAACGCCATGCAGGCGAGTTATTTAGAGTAGTTCTAAAAAGTTTTGTCCTAAAGTTTCTATACATACTCACAATAGGTAAATAGCTACTTAATCATTTTCGGACATTACTTTTTGTACTTACTCTAAAGTTGATAGTTGAAAATTGAAATTAACTCTCGACCATATAATAGTTTAACTGGAATGAAAATTTCTGTACATAAATTTATTGAGAAGGAAAAATAATATTAAAGGTTGTTCCCCTATCTCTGAGAATCTCTACGGTGCCTTCAATCTGTTCCGATAGATTAAATACCAGTTCCAGTCCCAGAGTTTTAATATTTTCAAGATCAAGATCGTCAGGTAAACCTGTGCCGCTATCTTTAACTTTCAACATATATTTATGGTCTTTCCTGCACATTTCAATGGAAAGATCACCTTTCCCTCCGGGGAAAGCATATTTCAGAGAATTTGTAACAAGTTCATTTATAATAAGACAGCAAGGAATTGCTCTTTCTATATCAAGATATATATTCTTTATTTTTATTTTTACCTTTATAAAATCCCTGTTTATATTATAGGTGCCTAATAAA
>JBEHWO010000496.1:0-4877 GCA_040217695.1 Vulcanimicrobiota bacterium
GATTATTTTTCCTCGAACAGTCAGAAAAAGACGGGCTTATGCCTCTCAACACACGGGAAGGAGCGATGAAAATCTTTTATTCATCTCTTCAGGTATATAGCATGGAAGGTATGAAAAAAGAGGAAATTACAGAGAAAAAAAGAATTCTCTTTGAATCCGCCTGGGATATGGCAGTAAAAATTCCATGTTACAGACTCAGAGTTTCTGCCGGAGGAGCGTTCTGGAATAATTTGTGAGTCGTGAAAAGTGAAAAGCGAGTGGAGAAACCACGCGTTACGCGTTACGATTACAATGAGTAATGAAATAAATAAAGACAAAATACTTCCGCCGAATAGTATGTATTACATGGGGCAGAGCATGGTACCTACGTTCACTCCCGGCGATCTCCTCTATCTTCAACGTAACTGTAAAGAAATAAAAGTGGGAGATGTTATAGTTTTTAAAACAAAAGGAGACGAGAAAAACATAACACACAGGGTAATTTCTGCAGGGAAAGACGGAATAAAAACAAGAGGTGATAATAATAACCTTCCGGACTCATGGCTCCTTGGGCCTGAAGATATTATAGGGAAAGTAATAGAAGCAGAAAGAAACGGCGTAAAAAGGAAGGTCTCAGGAAGTGCAGAAGGTTATATTAAAGGAAATATACTCCATATCCTGAAAAAGATAAAATCCTATTTCATTAAAATCTTCCGGCCCCTTTATCTATGGCTTTCGGGAAAAAATATTACGTGCTCCATCTTACAAAAAAGCGGCCTTTTACGTATAATATCAATAAAAAAAGATGATAAAAAAGAACTTCAGCTTCTTTTAGGCAGCCTTGTCAGAGGAAGACTTCTTCCCGGGAGGGAAAAATGGCATATAAGACGGCCTTTAAGGCTGCTTGTAGATGAGAAGATGTTGAAGAAAAGTGAGTCGTGAGTCGTGAAAAGTGAAACTGCCTTACGCGTGACGCGTCACGATACATATGAATAACATTTACAAAAAATCAAAGTCAATAGCAATAAAAACAGTCCATGACGAAACTGTCGTATTCATAATGGACTCCTGGAGCGGTAATTTAGAAGATGAAATCTTCATATTAAACGAGACAGGTAAATTTATTCTTGACCATATGGACGGCAGTAAAAACGTGAAAGAAATCTCGGAAAAACTCTTTTCCGAAATTGAAGGAGACGACATAAGTCAGGAAGAAATAGATAAAGATGTTATCTCCTTTACAGAGGAACTGCTTAAAAGACATATAATAATAAAATCATGAAAGTAACTCAATTTCTCACCCTGCCGAAACATTTCAATTATCAGCTCTATCTGCTCCCTTTCTGGAAGAAAGAGGCTTTCATACTTCTTTTAAATATCATCACCATGTACCTCGGACTCGTAAATCCCTATCTTACAAAACTCGTTATAGATAAAGCCTACGGGAATAAAGATCTCAAACTATTTATAATTCTTCTTATGGCCGGTGCAATTCTGTTTCTGGTGAATAATTTCCTGTCCGCCATCACAGGTTATCTGAAAATAACCATAAGAACAAAGATAAAATTTAACCTTACCGCCAAGGTTTTCAGCAGACTGCAGGAACTTCCTTTGAAATACTTCCGGGACAATTCATCGTCACAGAATCTCTACCGGTTCAATTACGATATAGAAATAGTTTCCTCTCTGATAGCAGATGTTCTTCCCCAGCTAATACAACTTGTATTCAAAACCGCCACCGTCATGGTTATAATATTTATCCTGAACTGGAAAATGGCTGTATGTTCCGTAATTCTCATGCCATTTCTATACTATATGACGGATTATTTTAATAAAAAAATGGAGAAAAAATGGGAAAAATCTATAGAAATAAGCCAGAAAGTTTTTATATTGCTCAATGACATATTAACTCATATGCACCTGATAAAAGCTTTCGGGAAAGAAAGATATGAAAGACGAAAATATATAAAAACACTTATAGAAAATATACGTTTCAACCTGAAACTTCAAAAATACCAGTCAATCATTTCAAATATCCAGAGCATAATCTCAAAAATAGTTCTGGGTCTTATACTTGCGTACGGAAGCTATCAGGTAATAAAGGGCGAAATGCCCCTGGGAAGCCTTATAGCAATAGGAATTTACATAAATAAGCTTTCAGGCATTCAGGGATCTTTTTCCGGATTAAGCCAGCAGGTTTCCTTGTCTTTTATCTCCTGTGACAGACTCGATACAATACTGAAAGAAGAAACCGATGAAAAAGAGAGCAAATCTCTGATAAAGCTGAAAAATTCAAAAGGTACGGTAGAATTCAAACAGGTGTCATTCAATTACAGTGATGAAAAGACAGTGCTGAAAGATCTGTCATTTAAAATAGAAGGAGGAACCTTTGCAGGTCTTGCAGGGCCTTCAGGATGCGGGAAAACAACCATTATAAATCTCCTGCTGAAACTCTACAGGCCGACAGAGGGTGAAATTTCACTGGACGGGCATGACATAAAGAATCTGGAGAAAAACTCTTTTTATGAAAACACCGGCGTAGCCCTGCAAAATTCTTTTCTCTGGAACGATACCATAGAAAACAATATAAAATACGGAAAACATAATGCTACTGAAGAAGAAATAAAAGAAGCGGCCGGGGTGGCATGTGCAGATGAATTTATAGAAGCCCTGCCGGAAGGATATAAAACCGTTATTGGAGAAAATGCCTGTAAAATATCGGAAGGACAGAGGCAGAGAATATCCATTGCAAGATCGGTCATAAGAAAACCGTCAATCCTTATACTTGACGAAGGCCTTTCCTCTGTCGATGCAGAGACGGAAAACAAAATAATCAATCATATAAAAGAATTCCTCAAAGACAGCACAGTAATAATCATATCCCACAGACTTTCCACTATGCAGAAGGTAGATATGATATACTTCTTTATGACTCCGGAAAAGATTGATGCAGGAACATTTGAAGAACTGGTAAGGAATAATGTGGAGTTTCAGTATTATTTGAATCTGCAGGAAAGTGAGAGCAGTGAGCAGTGACCAGTTATCAGTGACCAGTGACCAGTGACCGGTTACCAGTGGTGAAAAATCGTTTTCATCAGGTCAGTGATCACGCATCACGCGTCACGTCCTCAATAAGCTCCCGATCCCATTACCATTACGCATGCAGTATCAAACATGATTTCAAGGTCAAAAAATACTGACTGGTTTTCTATATAATAAAGGTCTAAAAGACACATTTCTTCGAAGGATAGCTCACTTCTGCCGGAGATCTGCCACAGGCCGGTAATGCCGGGTACAGCCTGTCCTCTCTTTTTATACCAGTCGAAACAGAGTTTATCTGTATTTTTTATCATCTTATAATCATTTACAGGAAGAGGACGGGGACCTACTACTGACATTTCTCCTTTAAGAACATTTATAAACTGGGGAAATTCATCAAGACTTAATTTTCTTATAATATGTCCCACAGGTGTTATACGGGGGTCATTTTTCATTTTAAACAACGCGCCGTTTGTTTCATTTTCTTTCAACAAATCCTTTTTCATATTATCTGCATCGACACACATAGAACGGAATTTATAAACATCAAATTCCGGCCCGCCTTTATAAAGAGCTCTTTTCTGTTTGAAAAACACAGGCCCTTTAGAGGTTAATTTTATAAGTGCCGCAGTAACAAGACATACAGGAACAATAACAATACTTCCCAGGGCAAGAATTGACAGGTCGAGTAACCGTTTGCACAATCTCTGAACAAAAAGATATCTTGTTCTTCCTTCATCTGTAATAAGAGGCACTCCTGTTACATCTTTTATCTTCCTCTTTTTCATCAGACTCCTTATATGAGGAGATACCATTTTCAGATTAACATGATGCTTTTCACAGGCTCTTCTTACACTCACATATTTTGATATGTCCATAGAATCACTGACTATAAATACCTGCTCTATATTCATTGAGATTATAAGCGGATTAACCTCTTTAAACATACCTATAATATCCTGTTCTATATCAGGAGCGTCTTTCAACTGGTTATTTTTCACAAAACCCACTACTTTATAGAAATCTCCGTATATATCTTTAAGCTGTTCGGCAAATCTGCTGGCAGAATCGTCTGTACCAATTATAAGAGTTTTTTTACTTCCCAGTCCCTTTTTTACCAGAAAACGGTTAATCTTAAACAGAATAGAATGATTGAGTTCCAGTATAACATACATGGACATAAGAAAAATAAGTATTACAGACCTGGAACAATAAGCGGATTTTGTAATATAAAGATAGGACATAAGAAAAATACCTGTATAAAAAGTAAGACGCCCTATTTGAGATTTCTGCTTTTCAAGAGATGCCTTGAAGATTCCTCTATAAAGCCCGAAGCAGACAGAACCGGGAATAAAAAGAATATTGGCAAGAATCCAGGGATAAAAATAATTATGAAGTCCGTCATAGCCCGGGAAACGAAGGTAAAATGCTGTATAGAAAGATAGATTCAAATAAAAAAGATCAGTAAATACAAGAAAAACACTGAATAGAAAAGGCCAGTTTTTCTTAAAAATCGATCTATCTAAAAGACTTCTCTTAAATAATAGATTCTCTCTTAAAACATTTTTACAGGGCCGGCTTATAGTAACACTACCGGTTTCGCCTGTTATTATGACATTACTCAAGTATATATTAAGCCTTTCTTACTCTTGATTTAAAAGATTCCAGATACTTTATGTTATCTTATCATATGAATATATTTTTTGCAAGTATATATTTTGTAAGAATTTAACATATAAATTATAGTATATGTAATGCATTATAATCATGACGCGTCACGCGTGACGCGTGACGCGTAATTGGCAAATTCACTTTTCACGACTCACGACTCACGTCTCACGTCTCACGTCTCACGATTT
>JBEHWO010000497.1:0-4860 GCA_040217695.1 Vulcanimicrobiota bacterium
GTTTTCTGCTTTTTCTGTAGTAAATAAAGGTTCTGAACATAAGGAAAGGAGCTGCTGCGGCATGACAGAACCATGTGACAGTCCGAAAAGATGTTGCGGTAAATAAGAACAGATGAATATAAACTTTAAATGTCTTGAATGTGCTCTCCACAATTTTATTAAATTACTTGATGAAAACAGGGTCGATTCTGTATTACATAAGACTGCCATGAAGGATTTTTTGTCTTATCTGTCCAATCTTGATTTTTCACTTTCTCCGCCTGTTATGTCAAAATATTATCATAAAGGGATAAGGGAACTTCTTCATAATGACGATCCCTATTATGAAAAAAAGAGATTTTATAACAGAAAAATTCTTTCCGAATATGATAATTTTCTTTCACTTATAAGAAAGACAGATAATCCTATCAGGGCTTCATTTATGCTGACACTTGCCGGAAATATTATAGATTTCGGGCCGAACCAGGATTATGATATAGAAGAAACCCTTTACAATTCATTAAATCAACCCCTTGTAATAGATCGTTATGATAATTTAATAAATGATATATCCGGGGCTTCTCTCATATTATATGTACTGGATAATGCAGGAGAGATTGTTTTTGATAAGCTCTTTATAGAAAGACTTATAGAACTTAATATGGTGGACAGAGAAAAAATCGTTGCCGTAACAAGGGGAACACCTGTTATCAATGATGCCACTATGGAAGATGCGAAAGAAGTGGGGCTTACGGAATTGGTTAAGGTAATTGATACGGGCGACTGTGCTCCGGGAATTATTCTTGACGATACATCGGAAGAATTCAGAACATATTTTAACTCTGCCGATCTGATTATATCAAAAGGGCAGGGTAATTATGAAACACTTCAGAGAGTCAACGGTAAGAATATTTATTTTCTCTTTATAGTAAAATGTCCTTTTATTGCAGATATATTAAAAGTTTCCAGAGGATCTTTTATATGTATGAAACATGGAGAATTTTCATTATAAACTTTATCACAGAGGAAAATGAAAATTGTATAATCTGATCTGTTCTTATGGTAAATACAATTTTCAGGAGAACATATATGAATATTTTTGGTACTGTACCTTCACGACGTCTGGGAAGAAGTCTTGGTATCAACATCATACCTTATAAAAACTGTTCTTATGACTGTGTTTACTGTCAGGCAGGAAGGACACCATGTAAGACTGCAGAGAGAAAAGAATTCTACAGGGCTGAAGATATTTTTAAAGAGGTAAAGAGTAAGCTGGAAGAATTGAATAAACTCGGAGAAAGAGTGGATTTTATCACCTTTGTATCTCACGGAGAACCTCTTCTGGATATAAATTTAGAAAGAGAAATAGAGCTTTTGAAAAGATTTGATATTAAAATTGCTCTTATAACAAATGCTTCTCTTCTGAATTATTGTAAATATGAATCCCTGAAACATATAGACTGGATTTCTTTAAAAATAGATACTGTAAGAGAAGATATATGGAGAAAAATCAATCGTCCCTGTGATGAACTTGACTTAAAGAAAATCCTTGAAGGTATAATTGACTTTTCACAGACATACAGTAACCTGTTAAATACAGAGACAATGATTGTGAAAAACCTGAATGACAGGGAAGAAGATATATTGTTAATTGCTGATTTTCTGAGTAAAATTAACCCGCATAAATCCTATGTGTCCGTTCCTGTAAGACCGCCTGCGGAAAAGTGGGCAGAAAAACCTGATGAAGAAATAATGCTCATAGCCTATAATATATTAAAAGAAAAGGTTAAATCGGTAGAATATCTTACAGGTTATGAAGGTAATTCTTTTATTTCATCAGGGAATGTAAAGGAAGATCTTCTTTCCATAATATCTGTTCACCCTATGAAAGACGAAGGAGTAAGGCAATTTCTTCTGTCAAAAGACACGGACTGGCATATTATAGAAGAACTTCTGGATGAAAATTTACTTGTACAGATAGAATATAACGGAGAATATTTTTATAAGAGGAGGCTTTAAATATATGAAAAAACATATATTAAATTTCTGGATTGATTTTACATCTTTTATAGCTCTTTTAGCCATATCCTGTACCGGCTGAATTCTTTACTATATATTGCCTCATGGTTCAGGAGGCAGAAGATTTCTTTTCTTAACAAGGCATCAATGGGGGGATATGCATGTCCTGTTTGCCGTAATATTCCTCATCGGTATGATTATTCATTTTTATCTGCACTGGGACTGGATAAAGAAAATGTTTTATCAGTGCTGTATAAAAACATCATGTAAGGATATGGAGGAAATACAGTGAAATTAGTTCTGGAAAAATTTAGAAATTTAGTAGAAAAGCATAATCTGTTAAAAAATAAAATTGAAATTATATGTAATCCCATAAGCACAGACAGAGCTATAGGCACACCGGAAAGGAAAGATTTTCCTTTATTAAAAGGCAAAGAGAGGTTAATGGAAGCGGAATTTGCCGGAAGTTACGGCCAGGCTTATACGGATGAATTCGGTGATTTTCATGGAACCATTGAGGATGTTTTATCTTTATCACTTGATAATAATTATGAAAGAGCAATTTTTATATCATCCATTAATGCAGTAATGAAGCATTTAAATTTGATTAAAGGTACAAGACATTGCCGGAATGAAGGTCCGAAAAAATGTTCAGAAAGGCTTTTAAAGAATTTTGAGATATGTTTTAAAAATCTAAAAATAGCTTTAATAGGCTTTCAACCTGCTATGGCTGAAAAGCTGTCATCAGGAAATTTTTCTTTCAGGATTGCAGATCTCGATCCTGATAATATTGGTAAAATAAAGTTCGGAACAGAAATAATGGACGGAGAAAAAGATATAAAAAAAATAATTGACTGGTGTGATATTCCACTTGTTACAGGTACAACAGCAGTTAATGGGAGTATAAAGGATATAGTGAATCTATGCGGCGAAAAACCTGTTATATTTTATGGTGTAACTATTTCAGGTATAGCCAATCTTATGGGGCTTACAAGATATTGCCCTGAAGCTTTTTAATCGGAAAGAGGTTGTTTTATATTGGTAAAAACTTTACGAGCAATGGAAAATGATCATTGTATTATATGCGGTCAGGAAAATTCCGAAGGGCTTATGATAAATTATACGGTTCTCCCTGATGGGAAAATTTTTGGTCAATGGATACCTTCTGTTAAATATGAAGGTTTTAAAGGACTTATTCATGGAGGTTTGCTCAGTACTGTAATAGATGAAGCCATGTCAAAATCTATTATAGCGCAGCATATTGAAGCTCTTACAGTGGAATTGAAAGTCAGATTCCATCACTATGCCGAACCTGAGGAATTATTGAATATTCACGGATGGATTCTCAGTAAAAATAAAAGAAAAATTCTCACGGAAGGTATTCTGGAGACCGAGTCAGGTAAAGAAATCGCCCATGGATGGGGAACTTTTCTTGTTATTTCATAAAAAAATAAAAGGTAATTCTTTACAGAAGAGAGAAAATATTGTAAAATAATTATTTAACCTATATTAGAAATTATGAAAAATCAAAGATATCTTCTACTATTTTTAATATTATTACTTCTCATACTTCCTTTTCAGGCTGTAAACCATATTCACAGCAATATGGAGAGGGAAGACAACTGTTTAGCCTGTGAATGGATGCAGATTTTTTATGCTATTTTTACTTTTCTTCTTATTTTTTTAGAAATTATTCTTCTCTTCAAACCTCTATGTTTGAATGAGACATTTTATAAAGATCTATGGTCTTCCTCTGTTTACTCCACAAGAGGCCCTCCTGAAAACTGAATTATCTCTTTTAGAAATCATAAAAATCTATAAGTAATTCCTGCTTTAACAGGTATGAATTCTTATACTTATTTTATTTTAAGGAGGATAATTTTATGTTTTCCAGGATTTTTCCTGTTCTTTTCTTTGTTTTATTTTTTCCTATGAATGCTTTTGGATTTAGTGAACATATGGAAAATGACATTGAAGAAAAGATAACATTAACAGAATTAAATTACGACGCTAAAATTTCGAAAATAAAAGCGGATATTCTCTGTCTTGAAGATAAAAAAGATGAAGAAATAACTTCATCGAATGAAAAGAAAGGTACGGAAGATTTAGAAAAAAGGATAAAAGAACTTGAAACAAAACTCGAACAGACTACAAAAGACTATGAGACTCAATTAAATGCCCTTAAATCTTCTCTTGAAGAACTTAAAAAAGAACAGCAATCTCTTACGGATAAAGTGGAAATAAATCAGGCACTTCAGCAGGCTACACCTGAGCCCGATGAGGTTTCAGAGCCTTCCGCACGTCAGGCCTATCAATCACAGAACCCGGATATCAGTGTTGTAGGAGATATTTTGTTTTCCAATGTAGATGCTTCAACTCAGGGACTGGTCCCCCACGATCTCACATCTCATGATCATAGGATTCAGACTTCCCACAGTACAACAGGTGAACATCATCACAGTACGAATGATCTTCAATTGAGAGAACTTGAATTAGCTTTTCAGGGAGTTCTTGACCCTTATGCAAGAGCTGATGCTTTTATCGGTCTTCATGCAGGAGAAGTACATCTGGAAGAAGGTTATATGACTCTTTTAAACCTTCCCGGTTCACTTCAGTCCAGACTTGGTAAATTCAGGGTTAATTTTGGCAGAGCAAATACAATGCACAGACCGGGATATTATCTTGTAGATTATCCGAATATGGTAAAGAATTTCCTCGGCGAATGTGGTCTTGCTTCAGTTGGAGCAGATGTAAGTGTTCTTCTTCCTATAGATACATATGTGGAACTGAGCGGTCAGGTTACGACCGGTGCCGAAGGTAGTCCGACTTTTGCCGAAGAAGATAATTATATTTATCTCGGTC
>JBEHWO010000498.1:0-4847 GCA_040217695.1 Vulcanimicrobiota bacterium
TTATACAAATCCCACTCCAACACCTGTGCTTTCAAATTTTAATGTTTCAGGCTATTTATATGTAAATAACACTGTGACAGAAGACGGGGAAACAATTCCCTGTATAAACGTAATTGACGTTCCTGCCTGTCAGGCTGATTCTTCAGGCAACGAGCCATTTGTTAAGCAGGTGGCAAATTCCTTGCAGCAAGACTACCCGGAAGATTGGGCGAAACCAGATGTGCAGGAACTTTATGCTCAGTTAAATAAAACCCTTTCTGAAAGCAAGCCACTGCCTGAATATAATGCACAGGCACAGGTTTGTTCTGCTTACGATGATACATCTATTCCTATAGGCTCTGACGGTCACTTTGATAATACAGTCCTTACAGGAGCTTCTGATAGCAATGTAAAGCTGGAAGTAGCTCTTGGTGAGGATAATTATGCCGAAGTAGAAACATTGCCTTCGTCAGGTAATATAAATTCCTTTGATGCTACAAGTGCAGCAGTGCTTAAATCCTGCCCTGAGAAGATATTTGCCTTCCCAGGCGAGATTGTAATATTCAAAGTCTATTCAGAGCCTGGAATCAACCTGAAATCGGCAGGGTTGAAGTTTACTCTGAATAATTCTTCCATAGGCTGTATCGTGCAACCTTTATATCTATGTTTGTTCGGAGCGCATAAATATCAGGTGGCGTATGGCTGCGTGTATATTAAGCCTGGACTGGATACACCTGTTGATACCACGATAAATGCAAAACTAAATTCCGGCCAGAGTATGAGCATTTTCCTGGAGGTTATAAAGAAAACTGCCAGTGTATCTGGTACAGTTTATACCGGAGGAA
This sequence comes from Vulcanimicrobiota bacterium, assembly GCA_040217695.1. Lineage (GTDB taxonomy): Bacteria > Vulcanimicrobiota > SpSt-956 > SpSt-956 > JAKJGF01 > CALARM01. Next base: position 825 of record JBEHWO010000498.1, read on the forward strand.
GCCCACTGGTAAAAGGTTATGTAAAATCGCTGGGGCCGAAGGCATGTTGTAAGATTGATGCTTCAGGGCAATACAGCCTGCCAAAGGTATTCCGAGGACATAGCAGATCTGTCATTGCAACCTGGTGGACTTCTGAAAATGGGCATAAGGTAAGGCACAGGGAAGAGAAGATAATTGATTTCTTTAATGCAGGTGTGACAGGATTTAATTTCGGATTACCACCAACACCGACTCCTACTTTAACTCCGACAGCTATTCCATCTCTTCCTCCTCCTAGTGATCCATACTATGATCAAATCGTAAACAAGGTAATCGAACAAAAATGGAAATGGGAAGAAGAATTAGGAGTTGAACAGGGAGTTCAAAAAACTGTTGATTGGATTAACGGCAAATTAGCTGTTCCGCCTCTTCCTGAAGAAATTATTCCGGGGACTGTCAAAGCAAAAATAAATAAATATGACTCTAAAAAAATGAAAATTTATTTCTATAAAAGAGCAATTTTTTCATTAGATGGTCTCCAACAATCATTGCTTTTTGATGTTGAGCCTACACCAATACAAAAAACAAAGCCTTATAGTAATACTTTTATAACCAGACCTATCAGAAAAGATGCCGAAACAGCTAAAAATACCCGTATGAAAATATTATGTCCTTATATGTGGGAAAATTTTATTTTTGGTGAGGAAAGATCAAAATACACTGTATACAATCTGGTAGATGAAAAGAGTTTAATACCGGAAAATGGATATGATGTTAAACGTTTAGCTATAAGGGATTTAAATTGCCACGCCATTAGAGAAACTGATAATCCAGATGCAGAAATAGAACTCAGGACTGTGACTGATCCGATGAGTCCTAGTGGTGACTTGGCTCCATATCTGCTTTGTTATAATCTTAAAGATGATATTATAAGACCAAAAGATTTTGAAGATTTACAGGACTATGGAATAATTTACATAGCTACTCATGGTGATAAAGAAGGAATCTATGCCTGTCCTTATTATGAAGATGATCAAACTTTAGAGGATTGGGTAAATAGTCATAATCTTTTGGAGCATTTGAGTTACTGGGAGTGGCTCTGGAATACAGAAGAAGAAGTAAGTCCATTCTGGTCTTTTAGTATGGTAGAGTTTAAACCACTGAGAAATGATTTAAAAACAGAAGGACTATTACCAGAACGATTCACTATAAAAACCATAAAACTTGAAAAACTTTTCTTTATGAATCAGGATTTGAGCAATTCAATTTTATATATGAATGCATGTAAATCTGATAAATTTTATCAGGGACTTTTTGCCCTCGGTTATCCCAGGATTTTCCTCGGTTATGATATAAATGCCGGAGGTCAGTGGAGTGAACATCTTGCCTATTATTATTTTTATTTCATGATAGATCAATATATTTCTCCCAATTGGGCAATATATCAAGATGGAGATGGAACTGATGTTACCCCAGATCCAAAGCCTGACCCATATCCAATGAGTGCTAAAGCAGCTTATGATACATTAAAAACAGTTAAAGCCACACCAGATTTATTCTCATATCCAGAAGGGTATAAATGTGAGGGATGTAATTTAATATTAACCAGTCATGATTGCGATCCAAACGACTTCTATTTCCCTGTACCTTTGCAGGATATACACCTTACTAAAGTTAAACATTGAATTCAGGAGTGCAAGAAAATTTATTATGAATATAAAGAAACACTTACTCTATTCTTTATTATTAGTATCCATAATAATTATTTCTATTATGGTTTTTAGAATTATATATAGATCTGATAATATTACTAAAAAAGTATCCGAGAAAGAAGATTATTTCTTTGTGTCCAAATTTGGTTCTGAAGGAGCCGATTATGGAGAATTTGGTAGTAGACTGGGTGACAGCTATCGAATTACGGATAAAACCATAGAAAATTTGAAAAATAAATTAAGTGATAAAAAATTAGAAGAAGTGAAAAAAATTATGGAGAAGCATGAGGCAGGAGAAATATCTCTCTTGTTAACTAAAGTAAATTTTAATAAACGGGAACATTATATACTATTAAGAGAAGCCTGTATAAATAAACCTGAGATAAGCGGAGGATTTGTAGGCTGGTACAGTGGCCCCAATTATATTGCTTTAGATAAATCCTGTAATATATATGTAGCAGATATTTATAACTATCGTCTTCAGAAATTTGACTCAAAAGGTAATTTTATAAGTGATTGGTATAATGGAGATATATGGAACGCTATTAAAGTAGATAGAGAAGGCAATATTTATTTTTTTGATGACGAAGAATATCTACAAAAATTTAACTCTACTGGTAAACTTATAAAAAAATTTGATTTCAGAAAAAATGGAAAAAAATATCTTGATTATCCTATAGGGCTGGAGATTGACTCGAAAGGATATTTTTTCATAACAGACCGTGATAATTTTGTTAAAATTTTTGATTCTAACGGACTTTTTATAAAAACATGGCCTATTTATAATGATTCTTTCAAGCAACTAGGAAAGGATGGATGTGGTTTTGGTAGATCTATAGCTTTAGACGAGAAAGGATATGTCTATATAGACGTCTGGGAAACTCCCCAGAAGACTGACTTAATATCATATCATTTTATTGGTACCCATCCACATACTATATATGGATTTGGTCCCGGTATCGTAAAGTATGACTCGTCCGGAAATTATATATCCAAATGGACTAAAGAAGGTTATAGAGATGATGTAAGGTTTGTACGCCCTATGGGACGTATTGCTACAGATTGTAAAGGTCATGTTTTTATAGTAGATAGAAGAGCTCAGTGCATCCAAAAATTTGATACAGAAGGGAATTTTATAACAAAATTCGGAATTAAAGGTTCTAAAGATGGACAATTTCTTTATCCTGAAGCATTAGCAGTAGACGGTAAAGGGAATGTCTATGTAATGGATAGCGGTAATTTTCGCGTGCAGAAATTTACATTAAAAGAAAAAACACAGGAGGTTAAATAGAATGAAAAGAAAAATATTTTTATCACTTTTATTATTAGTTTTAATAATTCTTTTTATTATCTCTTATGGTTGTGGAGGTGGAAGTGATATAATTCAACCGTCATCTTTATTAACCCCAAACTCAGACGATATAACTTATCTGACCATTAAAGTAGAATGGCCGGAAGAGGATCAGGGAAACATTATTATATCTTCAGAAAATGAAAAAGACATAACTGCTTCTATGCCATCAGATGCAAAAAAAATTATCGTTAAAATTTTTGATTTTAGAGGTAAGAACCCTGATAATTCTATTAATTTCAATGACCCGAATAATGTATTATTAGGTGAAGGCAGTGGATTACGAGATGGTACAGTAACAGTCATATCAGTTCCAATAAAGAATACATTATCTTCAATACCAATAAAAATATGGGCAGGGGCTTTTAGTGATCTCAATGAAACACTTCCTGATAAAGCTTTATCATCGACAGAACATTTTATGATTTTAAAAGCTGGCAATCAAACAGCCAATCTGCAACTTGGCGATTACGACTTAACTCTAACCGCCGACCGGAATACTGTTGATTTACCGTCTGTATCCAGACATAATACAAATATTGTATTTGAAACTCCCACACCAGGAGACACGCCAACTCCCGGCACAGGCGGCCCTGTTTCTATCAATATTACGGCAAAACTTAATATTGTATATCCCACTCCTGCTAATACATTGACACCGAATCCTACACCAAAACCAGTAGCAGGTAAACCTATAACATTTGAAATAATAGGAGGAAATGATGGGGTCATCTAATATTTTGTAACTAAACTATCGATTGCAATCGATGTATGACCTTAAATTTCCATACTTTTATAGATGAACGACTCGTAAGTATCGATTATAATCGTTACTTACGTCACCTAAATTATTAGAACCCCCAGTTATATTTTCCCAGAATAAACATATGGAAAATAGTCCACATACTGCAGCATCCTGTAAGGCTTCCTATCAGCAGGCCCACAAACAAAGCCACCATAACATCCCTTCTCTTATACCAG
>JBEHWO010000499.1:0-4844 GCA_040217695.1 Vulcanimicrobiota bacterium
GGATATATTAACGGAAGAAAAGTCCTTGTAAGCAGCGTTAATCTGGAAAAAAACAAAAAATACGAAGGACGGGAAATATCTGAAATAGCGGGAGAAAAAAATGTCTTTGAATTCATACTTGATCTTCTGTTTGAAGAAGAGGGAAGTGTGGGAGCAATCTATATGAGTATGGATGAGGAAGACGTTCGCCGTGTGATGAAAGATCCTTTTACTGCAACAGGTAACGATGCTTCTGCTTCTGCCACGGAAGGCCCTCTTTTCAGAGGAAAACCCCATCCCAGAACCTATGGAACTTTTCCGCGGGTTCTCGGTAAATACAGCAGGGAAGAAGGACTTTTTTCTATGGAAGAAGGAATAAGAAAAATGACTTCACTGCCGGCAAAAATGCTGGGACTTACCGATAGAGGAGTTATAAAGCATGGCATGGCAGCAGATCTGGTCGTATTTGACAGGAATACCATAGAAGACAGAGGAACCTATAAGGAACCCCATAATTACCCGAAAGGTATTGAATATGTTATAGTGAACGGTCATGTTGTACTGGACAGGGGAGAGATTTTGTCTGACATGCCGGGGAAGGTATTGAGGAAAATTTACAATTCCTGACAGCCATGACAGTTTCTGTTACAGGGATGTATGAGGATTTTTTCTTCCTGTCACGCATTACGATTCTCATATAAATATTCAGAGTGAAAATTGAACAAAACAGGTTTTACTTACTATTCACTACTTTTCAAAACACTTGACTTTATAGTTTGGATAATGTATAATGTACCTGTACGTATATGTATACTTTTTAAAAAATACAAATACGTATCTGTGGAAAAATAAAAAGGAGGTATCCGTGAAAGATTTGATTAGTCTTTACAGCAGAGATGACGTAATTAACAGAATTAATCTGGAACCGGATGTTCTTGATAAATGGTACAAATACGGTCTTTTATATCCTGCAGGCCATTATGATAAGAATACGCCTTATTACAATGAAGAGAATTTACTGCATGCAGAAAAGCTCAAAACTCTTATGGATCTCGGGTATGATTATGATTCTTTAAAACAGATTACCAGCAGGGTAGGTCTTCCCGGACAAAATAATAAAAAAGATGTACAGGGAAAATTATTAACAGTAGGAGAAATCGCGGAAAGAAGCGGTATCAGTGCCAGAACCCTGAAATACTGGGAGGAAAAAGAGCTTATCAGTCCTGATGCCCGTTCTGAAGGAGGTTTCCGGTTATACAGGGAATCTTTTGTGGAAATATGTTACAGAATAAGGGAATTACAGTTATTCGGATATACAGTGGAAGAATTGAAAAATATGAATTTCCTGTTGCTCCCTGATAATAGATTACAGGAAGAACTGCTTACGTACAGTGAAGAAGAAATAGAAAAAATACTCGAAGAATTTTCAGAGCAGCAGAAAAATTTGCTTGAAAAAATGAATGATTTAAAAAAATCTGTAAAGAGATGGGAAGGTATAACGAAAGTACAGGCGAAATTTATATATAGATTTAAATCGCATATGAAATCAAAAAAAAATAAAAAATAAATATTAAAGAGATTATAGAGCCTTCTGTGAATATTTGAAGTGCCCCTGTATAATTTCTGGAAAAGAGAAACTTGTGAAAAAAATAAACAGAATTTTAATGATAGAACCAAAATCTCCCGACGTTCATATTTTCAGTCTCACCCCTGTGCCGAGACTCGGAACTATTATTCTGGGAACAATACTTAAAGAAAGAGGCTTTGATGTAGCAGTCATAGCAGAAGAAATACATCCTGTAAAAGATGAATATTTCGAAGATGTTCAGCTTGTCGGAATTTCTTCCACTACTTCTACGGCAGTCAGAGCCTATGCCCTTGCCGACAGATTAAGGGAAAAAGGAATAACAGTGGTAATGGGTGGCCCTCATGTGACTTTTATGCCAGAAGAGGCCATAACCCATGCCGATTATGTTGTTTTAGGCGAGGGAGAAAAAATTTTCCCGGAACTCGTGGAAGCACTTGACAGAGGGGAAACCTTAAAATCACAGCCGGGACTTGTAGTAAAAGGAGAAGAGGTACATCGCATCCATGCCCCGAAGGTAGAAAATCTGGATGATCTCCCCATGCTTGATTTTTCCATTGTAATGGGTATGAATGATTGTACTGTTCGCGGAACAAGGGTAATACCGATTCAGGCTTCCAGAGGATGTCCTTTTGACTGCTGTTTCTGTTCCGTTACAGATATGTTCGGCAGAAAATTCCGCCATAAAAGCATAGAAAGAGTACTTCAGGAAGTAGAGAAATTTAACAGTAAAAAATATAATATTTTCTTTTACGATGATAATATTGCAGCAGATAAAAAATGGCTTAAAGAATTATTAAGAGAATTTGTTAAGAGAGAAATGAAATTTTCATGGTGTGCCCAGGTTCGTATTGATGCGGCTAAAGACGAAGAACTTCTTGACCTTATGAAAGCCACCCGCTGCCAGACTGTATTTATAGGTATAGAATCATTAAATCCCGATACATTAAAAGCAATGAATAAAAATCAGACAGCAGAAGAGATAAAGCAGGGTGTGGCAGCTTTTACCGCAAAGAGAATACCGGTCCATGGAATGTTTGTTTTCGGTCTTGATACAGATACACGTGAAACACTGGAAGGTACGATTTCTTTTGCAAAATATTCAGGTATTACTACCGTTCAGTTCCTTATTCTTACACCTTTGCCGGGAACAAGAACCTATAAAGAACTTAAGAGTCAGGGAAGAATATTTACAGATGACTGGTCTCTTTATGATGGCCATCATGTCACTTTCCAGCCTGAGAATCTTACACCTGTTAAACTTCAGGAAATGCAGGTATGGGGACATAATAGATTTTACAGTCTCTGGAGACTGATTAAGAAATTTATGAAAGGTAAATTTATAGATGCAGCTATATATGCATACGCCAAGAATATTAACAGGTTGTGGAAAAAAAGTAACAAATTTTTCATGAATTATCTGAATTTTATGTCTATTTCAGAGGAACTGACCAGAAGAATAAAAGCATTTTTTGATATCAATGAAGACACCAGGGTTTTTTCCAGGGTAGAACTGGCCTATCAGTTTAAAAAATTGACCTTCAGTCAGGAAGAGATTAAAACAATTATAAATAATGCAAAAATAACTATAAAAGACTGGTATGAGATTACAGAAGATACAATAGATAAGGTAAAACATCAGATATGTGCTGATAAATTAAAGGTTCTTGCCAATAAATCCCTTCCTGAAGTAGAATTAAAGCAGGAATTGAAAAAAATGGATTTTAAACAGGAAGAAATCAATGTAATATTAAATCAGACTGACAGGAAGGTTAAAGCCTGGTTTGAAATCAATGAAGAGGTTATGGAAAATCTGAAAAATAAAATTAATATTAAAAGATTGAAAATGTTTTCCAATCAGGTATTCTGCACTTTTATAGGTAGCACGGAAAGGTCTTCACAGTCAGGTAAATCATGAAATGTAAAGAGGCTGTCCCGAAAGTCAGGGGACAGTTTCTTAGTACCCTAACAGGTAAAAGGGTATCCAAAAATTACGTATCATGTGCTTATATAACGCTTCTGCTCCCGTAACGCGTGACGCGTCACGCGTTACGATAAATAAAATTTTGGTTACTAATTTATCTGTTACGGTCATTAGTGCTGATAACAATGCTCCTGAGTGATTACTGCTCTGGGGTGTTGGGTTTTGAGTTCTGGGTCTTCTTAACCAACACCCGGATGGTTATAGTCGTGATGCGTTTGTTATCCTCGCGTCACGCGTTACGCGTTACGCGTCACGAGAGCATATATTTATTATTTATACTTATCTCAGTAATAAAAAATCCTTTAGTCAGTACAAATTAACGGGATTATGTTACCACATTAAGAGGTTTTCCTTCCAGAAAAGAAATAATATTTTCCAGACATATATCTTTGAGTCTTTCCATTGCTTCTTCCGTATAAAAGGCAGTATGAGGTGTGAGAAGTATATTCTCAATGCTGAATAATTCACTGTCTTTCGGAAGCGGTTCTTTCTCGAATACGTCACAGGCTGCACCTTTAATTCTTTTTTCTTTCAGTGTTGATATAAGATCCTGTTCGTTTACAACAGGCCCTCTTGCACAATTAATTAGGATAGCTTCTTTTTTCATTAAATCAAATTTTTCTCTGTCAATAATATGCCTTGTTTCTGTGTTGAGTGGCAGATTCAGTGTTATTATATCGGATTTTTTTAAAAGTGACTCCAGGGAAGAAGTGCTTATATGTCTGTATTTTTCGGGGGTTTTTGTATTAATCAGAACTTTCATGCCGAAAGCTTTTGCGATTTTTTCCACTCTTTGTCCTGTGTTTCCATAGCCTATTATACCTATTGTTTTCCCTTTTAATTCCATAACCGGCTCAATATCTGTCCACCAGAGACCTTTTCTCATTTCTCTGTTCATATAATTTAATTTTTTTGTCAGGCTCAGAATCATGGCGAAAATATGTTCTGCCACTGCATCGGAGGAATAGTCGGGAACATTGCATACTGTTATTCCATGCTTTTTTGCAAGTTTTATATCAATAAACTCATAGCCAGTGGCATAAACGGATATTAATTTTAATTTCTTTAACTGCGGTATCAGTTCATTATAAAATGTTTTATCCACTGTAATTATTTCGGAATCTTTGAGAAGTTCCAAAAAATCATGAGCAGGTAAATTTTTAGGATAATATAATATATTACCAAGATTTTTAAATTTTTTTATATGAGATTCATTAAATTTTATTATTCCTTCTATGGCTATTTCCATATGCCTGTCCTTTCTGGATGGTGTTCCGTGACCAGTGACCAGTTATC
>JBEHWO010000500.1:0-4833 GCA_040217695.1 Vulcanimicrobiota bacterium
ACATGCAGACTTTTGTAATATCGCTTTCTAACGCAAATTCTCTTTGTTCACCTTTCACATTTAAGTTCTTTCTTTCTCGTAACTTTATCTTCCATTTATCTCCACTTAAAAAAGAAAGCATTGTCTCTAAATTTTCTTTCAAAGAAATCCATAAAGGAACATTTATTACTGGTAGATGTAATATGAAATATCTACTCCAGGTATCAAAAGCTTTTTCTCTTAAAATAAGTTTATCTGCTGTATACACAGCAAGAGAAAGATTAATAAGATCTACAATTTTATCTTGAAGATATAAATTTTTCTTTCTAAATATTTTAAAGATTGTATACCATACAGGTTTATATGAAGAGTTGTTTTCTATTAATGGTATTTCTATAAAATGTTCTTTATCAATATACTCGGGTAAATAATTATCTTTTTCATTTATTTTACAAATAATATCCCATTTCATTATACAACCTCCAAAGTCGCATAAGCATCTTGATAAATTTTTTCAATTATATCTTCAGCTTTATTCCAATCTAAATTTATCAAATCATAATCTTTAAAATCACTATGAACACTAGAAATTACGTATTTTTTTACTTCTTTTTCTAACCATATAGCTTTATCTTCTGAAATCGAATGTATTTCCATACGACTCCCCAAATCTCCTAACCAGCGTGTATAAATATAAGAATTTATATAACATTCAAAGACATCTCTAATATCATCTTTACTAATAGAATTTAATTTCTCAATGTTTCCTTCTTCTAATTTATATTTTTCATATAAATATCCTAAAGCTGTTAATACAGCCTTTCTTGCAGCAGATTCTTCACGTGTATTACCAGCCGGTGCTATTTTATCTGCAATTCCACTAATCACAGCTTCAATTGATTGCCCTATCAATTCTTGAATAAAAAATTGCTTAAATGTTTCACGAATTCCTTTATTAGCAATATTAGAGAGGAAGCCACCCAATTTGATAGCTGTTTTTCTACCAGATATAGCTGTTTTTGTAGCTCCGACTTTTCCTCCACATGCTCGAATATAATCTTGTCCAGCCTTTTTTAATTTATTATAATTACCACTTTTACTGTAAGAAGACATACTTCGTTTTGCTGAACTCCAATTGGACAGAGTAGGTGTATCTATATCCGGCATTTGTTTATTATCTGGTATTACGTTTTTATTATCACCAATACCTTTAATATCTTTAATATCTTCGTCATTTATATCAGGATAAGCCCAAGGGGGTAATAATGGAGATTTGTCATTTGGGCCTTGAAAGGAACTTGATGTACCCATAGTTTAAACTGTTAGTCTCCTTTGAGCAATTTTTGCTAAGGTCGGATTTATTTTACTGTTACTCCATTCCTTAAGGAGCTTCTGCCCTTCCATTTTAAATACCGTATTACCCTTTATTAAATCAAGCAATCTAGGTACTATCTCGAGGGAGACTTTATTTTCTGGTAAGTCAGCTAAAAAAGTTAATAATTGTCCCAATAATTCTTTTCTTTCTTCAACAAAATTCATAAGAGTAACCAATACGTCCTCTTGTATGCGAACTCTATCCATAATGGCTTCAAATATAGTAGATGCATCAGATTGACTCATATTTTTAACCTTAGTTAGTACTTTATTACGTTTTAAATCACTTTTAGATAAAAGATCATTCAATATTTCTTGAGCTTCTGGACTCATTCTCTGAACAGCTCCAGAAAAATTACCTAAACTATCTCTGGAAAAATAAAAATAAGCTCTTAAATCTTTAGAAACCAGCAAGGGTTCTGATACAATCCATAATTTCATCCAATCATCTTTTACCCAAACCTGCAAACTATTATCTATTTTTTCAAATTTCTCTTTTATTTCTTTTTCCTTTTCCGACATTTTATCCTGAGCTCCAACTTTTAAATAAGCTTCTAATATATTTAACTCTTCTGGACAACCTTCTTGATATGCCTGTATTTCAGCTAATATTTTAAACCACTCTGATTTAAAATATTCTAATAACATTAATTTTGCAAGAATAGGCTTTTCTAGATCAATACTTTTTGCTTTAGCCATAGTAATTCTCATTAGTAAAGTATTTAAGAATCTCTTACATTGGCGAGGGTTGCCATTTAACCCAGTTGTTAATACAGAAGAAATTTGCTGTGTAAGGCTGAGTTCTTCTTGAATTTTTACAAAGTCTTTCTCTGACAGAACTTTCTTTGCTAAGCCATAATTAAACGCTATTTTATATGAAGACTTCTTATCTTTTATTTTTTCAAGAAGGTTATCAAAAGCCTCTTTATCTAATTTTAATTTGGAAAATAATAAATTAATATAGGTTTCAATCTCTATTCTATTAAGGATAGGAATCCTTATTGGAAATTGTATCAATTTTTCTAAATAATCTCTTCCTAATTCTACCTTTTCTCCTGGTATATCAGGAAACCGTCTTATTACAGCATACTTTACTAATCTTTCGTCAGCTCCAATTATAAAAACAGTTCTTTCTACAAATAAAAATAAGCGAATTGCCTCTAATGTTTCAATAATTGTATCAGGATTACATCTATCTAAATCATCAATAAAAATAACCAATGTTTTAATAGAAGTTTCCTCTAGTAAATTTCCAAAATCATTATGAAATTCTCTTATTCCTTTACGAAGATTTTTACCTTGACTAACAGCATTTGATATTAATTTAACTACTTCTTCTATTTCCTCTATTTTAATATTCTTAAGTTTATCTTTTGATAATATAGACGCCAGATCAGATATCCCTGCCATGCCTAAACCAACAGGTCCCATAATCCCGTAAGAAATTGCATGTTTTAACAAGATACCACCTAATTTTATCCAATCAATTTTAACTAAAAGGTTGCCTAATAAATCTTTAGCTTTCTTTGTTAAAGTTCTTTTTTCCTGGATCTTTTCTAATATAGTTCCCATTAAAGCTACTTTTGCATCTTCATAACCTTCAAACAGCCATCCATTAAAGTTTATGCAAAAAATTCCATCATTTTTATTTTTTTTTAACTCTGTATGGATCATTTTCAGTAAACTTGATTTACCACTACCCCAATCTCCGTAAACACCAATAGTGCAAGGCAGAAGTTCTTTATTATTAATAATTTCTATAATCAAATTAACTAAATAATTAAAACCTAATAGATCAACAGATGTCTCATTATCATGCCACATATAACTTTATAACCACCTCTACTACATATAAATAACCACTTTTTACAGAAATAGGTTGTAATTAAGTTTATAAATAAAGTAATTTTATTTACTGTTCAGTTGGTTGCAGCTATGCTGGATATGGGCCTATTTGTTTAAAAATACCCCAGATTTACATTTTAATTTTTGCCCAAACCCTCGAAAAGACCAATAGAGTCTTTGACATCTACTCCAGTAAACGCTTTTAAGGGTAACAGGGAGAAGCTTGTCACTCCAGCACCTTCTGAGTTGCCACCATTGGCTCTCCATAAAAAATAGGATCTACTACTTCTACTATATCTGCCGGCACATCAAAGAAATGCCGTTTATTCTCAATAGGAATACATGCTCTTTTTGCTCCGTTATCCATGCCTATCTGTAAAAATTCTGTTAATGACGGCAAAGGCTTAATATTCCCCTGAATACTCATGTCGCCTAAAATAATAGTTGCAGGTCTTATCTGCTGTTTTTTTAAAGCTGAATAGAGGGCTACAAAAAATGCAACTCCTATCTGACAATCAATATCTGAACTGAGTAAATTTACTGCTTCTATATGAAAATCACTTGTATCCATATCCTGGGCAATACCGAAGTCTACTTTATGAGATTTTAGATAATCAAAAGCCCTTGAAAGGGAATCTTTCATAGATTTATTCATACTACCGGAGGTTTTTACTTTACCGGTTCCTTTTGATAACCCCACTTCTATACGGTATAAGGCAGCTTTCCCTTCATTACCGACATAGGTAGTATAGACACTTCCCGGAGGTAACGGATCAGGTGAAATTAAATCTCTTCCTGTTTCTTCAGGAACACCGACAAATCTTTCTTCTCTTGTTTCTTTTTCAATATATGAAAAACTTGTATGGCTATATTCGTAGGGGAGAATTTTCTTTAACTGTTCCTTGACTCTGCGTCTGCATTCAAGAGCTATTTGTATATATTCTTCCATCTCATTTTTCGAACAATTTCTATCTGGATGTATTATTTTTAAAAATCCTGATAATGTTTTACGGGTTGCTTTTTCATCTCTTGCATTTAAATGACTTCCAAATGAAAAGTATTTATCAAAATATTCAGTAAAATTTTGTTTTCTTAATTCTTCAAATGCTTCTGCAAGGTAATCAACAACAAACCCATAATGATTGCTGAACATTTCCGTAGACATTTTAGGGATTTCCCATCCTGGCAAATAAAAATGAAGCCTGTCTATCAAGGCAGGATCTCTTAATCCATCAGGAAGAGGCTGAAATAAATGGCTTGTTTTTAACAAAACATCAACCGGCTGATTAATATTTCCCAGAAGACAGACACTTGCTTTTGCAGTGATCTCTTCTTTACCACGACTGAAAGAACCAGATTCCAGGTAATCTTTCATTATATCTACAGTATAATCGTCTTTCAATGTTAATCCGCTGACTTCATCAAAGGCTACAACATCCCAGAGACCGACAAGTCCTATTTTTTTTGTACTTAAATTATAAAACATATTTGCTGCTGTTGTCTGTCCTCCGGAAAGAAGAATAGTATAGGGAGATACTTCTCTGTATACAAATGATTTACCGGTACCCCTGGGACCGAGCTCTACAAAGTTAAAATTAGTCTCCACCATTGGTATTAATCTGGATAAATACAATA
>JBEHWO010000501.1:0-4808 GCA_040217695.1 Vulcanimicrobiota bacterium
ATTGAAAAATCAAAAGCACCGCCCCTTCTCTATCCTGATTTTCTTGTAAATACTACAGAAGAATCACGAATTGATCTTAACCTTCGTGATTATTTAGTGGAGAAAACTTCTGATCCGAACTGGCCTAAAGAAGTAAATGAACTCCGGTATGCCCGTCTGGTTTTAAAATATCTCCCTCACATAATAAAAGCCCATAGTAACCTTAAATCAGTCAGTCGGGAAAGGTTTACCGATGATGATTTTAAAAAAATTATCACCTTTGCTGTTCTTGGGATACCTGATTCTGCCTTTAAAAAATTAAATCCTGAAGATTACTGGAAAATAGGTATTGCAGGTTATGAAGTCATGGAAGAACTTGATAGTATTGCCCCGGAAATAACAAAAATTATTATAGATGAACTTAAGAAAGCTCCGGCACCATTTTGTTTTATTTCTGACTATGGTATGGAGGCAGTTATCCGCGCTTTTTATCTTTCTGTTATACTCTCACAGCATACGGATCAGTGGCACCTTCTTCTGGCAAATATTGATCCTTCTCTTCAACCACTATCGGATATAAAAAAGGAATTTCTTGAAGAAGCCACACATAGACTTGTTTCTAGCGACAAAAAACAGGCTCAGAATAATATAGATAATCTGGAAAATAGCCTTTCTAAAGAAGCTTTGAATTTGATACTTTTTAAACATTTAAAGATAGATAATATAGAACAATGTGCCTCTGTAATTGATAAGGAATGTTATTCCATACTTTTACGTTCTATGGGATTATTAATTGCAGTGGAAAATTTGCTTCCTCTTAATCCTTCAATAACTGAACATAAGAAAATTATGGAGATTCATAAGAAAATTATTAAATCATTGCGTAGAAGCGGTGAGGCTAAGAATTTTATTGTAGAAATGAATTCGTCACAGAAATGGATTGAGCTTAAAAGAACCTACCAGCTTGCCTATAACATTGTGATTTTACACAGTAACCTTAAATCAGAAGTAAAAGCTCTTCAAAGCATGAAAAAAGAAGATCTTAACTTTAAATTATTTCGTAAAATCTGGATTGACAGAGATATTAATAAAATAGAATATTATATCTCTACTCTTGAAAGACTTGCCTGCAGCGGGAATTTACTTTTAAGAGATGAAGCACTGCTTCCTTCCAGAATGAGTAATGCCCTTAATAATATACGTTTATATATTCAGAAAATTTCAAAAGAAATTCGCCTTAAACTGGGTGAACTGAACAGGTATTTTCAGGTTATGGTGTCCGGGAGTTATAAATCATGGGTTAAGAAACAGGATGAACTATGCCTTACAAGTCAGTTTCTGGAACATTGTCTTAAGCCTCACTGGGATCCGGAGAAAGAAAAAGCTGCTATTTTTATTTTTGATGGTATGAGATATGACATATGGGATGAATTTCTCCGTCCCAATCTTGAGGATTTTACAGAAGAACTTGCTGATATACCTGCTTCTTCATTACTTCCTTCAGAAACTCATATTACCCGTAAAGCTATAAGTGCAGGAACATTTCCCGATAAATTTAATATTTCTAATAAGGAAGATATATTACTTGCAGATGGTCTTAAGCGTGTATTCAATTATAAAGATTCAATAGATCCTGTTACTCCAATCACTTATGGTATAGGTGAAGCAGTGAGATATAAAGGAAAGAATCTGGAAGTGTATATTTTTGAATTATGTGATAAAGAGCTGCATAAAATCGATATGAAAATATTACCTGATAAAAGCCAGGTTCCATCACGGCCTCTTACTTTTGTTTATGAACAGCATATAAAAGATATTATAGATAAAGAAGTAATGTATATTATGCGCAGTCTTGAGGCTGGAACAAAAATTTTCATTACTGCAGATCATGGATTTGGCCCTGTAGATATGAATTGTTTGGAAATAGAAGAGGATTGGCTCAATGATAATATGGATTGTTCTTATCGTAATGCTTATTTAAAGAAAAGTTTAAGTAAAGCAGGGGCTTCGGAAAAAATCAGAAAAAATGTGGTAGAATTTTCTGTTGATGATCTTCGTATGCCTTCTCTGGAAACATCCAAAAAAAGCTATGTAAAAAAACAATATGCCAGTATAATTTTTCCCGGCGCAGGTTATAGTTTTGCCCGCCCAAATGCCCATTTTAAACCACCTGCCTATACACATGGAGGAATTTCCGTTCAGGAATTACTTATACCTATGATTGTTCTCAGGGTTAAAGATAAGGAAGAAGGTCTTATTAATCTGGATGATATTAAAGGCTCTTCTGAAATTATGGAAGGTGAAGAAACTGAATTTTCCTTAAGAATTGCTTTAATAGATAAAGGTAAAGAAAAAGGTGAGGAAATAAGAGTAGATATTGATGGCAATTATGGAGCAGGACAGGCAAAAGAAATTCTTCCAGATCAGATACTCTATGTCTCAGAAAAAGGTGAGGATATAGTTTATCGTTTTAAACCTGTTATGGACAGTGTAACATCTGAAGAAAGAAGAAAGGGTATTGTTGAACTTACATTGACAATTACAGTTAAATACTGGGATATTGCTAAGAAAAAAAGCTTTAGGAAGAGCAGATTCTTCAGATTTACAGTAAGATTAAATTCAGAACAGGTGGTAAGACGGGTGCCTGCCAGCCTGGGCAATATTCTGGGTTTAGCGCCAAGAAACAGGTGATTATAGTAATTTTAATTTGATAAAATAGCGATGGAGTCCGTAAATGAATACAAAGCTTAAAGAAGTCTTTCGGGGAAAAGTTGTAAATAAAGCTCATACAATTAATACAGGAGTAGATGAATTCCCACGGTATGTTCTTGAATATTTGATTGATAATTACTGCTCTGAGGAAACGTTCCAGGAAGATATGGAAAAAGTTGTAAGACGCCTGAAAGAATCCTTTGTCTATGGAGCAGAATCTGAAAAAATAAGGCATTATATTAGAGAAAACAGAAGACACTCTGTTATAGCCAATATGGAAGCAAGGCTGGTGGAAACAGAAGATAAATACTGGGGAACAATATCTGCTATCAATGAAAATTTTGTCAATATCCCGGAAAATATTGTGAGCCAGTATCCTATGCTTTTATCAGGCGGTATGTGGGGAACTATTGAGCTTACCTATGATGAAAGTGAAGTACATAATAAAAAAATAAGGCCTTTTAAAATTACAGGTTTTACTCCATTTCAGGTCAGTTTTATCAATCTGGATGAGTATATAGAAAAAAGAAGAGAATTTACAACGGAAGAATGGACTGATATACTCATCAATTCCTGCGGACTTAATCCACAAAACATGAGTCGAAGGCAGAAACTGCTTTATCTCTGCCGGTGTATACCTGTGGTGGAGACCAATGTAAATATGGTAGAACTTGCACCGAGAGAAACAGGTAAGACCTACCTTTACCGCAATATATCCTATTATGCTCATGTGCTCTCAGGAGGTAAGGCAACACCGGCACAGTTATTTATTAATCTTAATACAGGTAAAATAGGAGAAGTAGGCACAAGAGATGCTGTAGTATTTGATGAAATTGCCAATACAGATTTTACTGACCCGAAGGCTTTTGTGAGTATTATGCAGGGCTATATGCAGGATGCAAAATTCAGCCGTGGAAAAAAAGAAATACTCGCCTTTGGAAGTCTTGTATTTGTAGGAAATATCGATATTGAAGGAAATTTGCCCCATGAAAAATATTATCACCTTTTTGAACCTCTTCCTGATTTTATGCAGGTTATTGCATTCCTTGACAGGATTCATGCCTATCTGCCGGGATGGGAAATTCCTAAACTCAGTCCTGAGAGTTATTCTAAAGATTACGGATTTATAACTGATTATTTCTGTGAAATTATGCACGAATTGCGCCGTGTTGATTTACTTACAGCTATTCGTAAAAGGTTTGAAATAATTGAATGTTCAAATACGTCCCGGGGAATATCAGGCCGTGACCAGAGAGCTATAATGAAGATTATGTCGGGATTACTTAAGCTTCTTTATCCTCATGGACAGATAGATGATAATGAACTGGAGGAAATATTAAAAATTTCATGTGAGTTACGTCAGAGGGTAAGGCATCAACTTCACCTTATGGCTCCGGGAGAATATGACAGGGTTAAGCTTGGTGCTAAAATTCTTTCTTCCGGTAAGCAAGTAATACCCATTCTTCCTGATGAAAACAGGGTTCAGAAGATCAGTCTGCCTGATAAACCTGCTGTTGGAGAAGTTATAGGTCTTGCAGTAGAAGGGGACCATGGCTGTATTTTGCATTTTGAAATGCAGGCTACAAAGGGAGGAGGGCGCATTGTCCCTCTTGGCTCAATTCAAAGGGTTATGAGGGAGAGTATTGAGGCGGCGGCACAGTACATTAAAGCTCATCATGATGACCTGGGTATAAATGCCGGGTGGAGAGAAAATTATGATGTGGCAGTCCTTGCAACGTTTATGGGTGTTCCCAAGGAAGGGCCTTCGGCGGGTATAACTATTTTAACCGGTATTGTTTCTGCATTGAAGGGAGTTCCTGTAAGGCATAAACTGGCTATGACGGGAGAGATTACTATTAAAGGTAAGGTTTTACCTGTGGGAGGTATAAAGCAGAAGATCCGTGCTGCCTGTGATGCCGGAATAGAGGAAGTTTTGATCCCTGAGGATAATGTCAGGGAAACACAGAATTTACCGGATTATATTCTGGATAAGGTAAGGATAAGGCCTGTAAAGAATATCAAAGAAGTTCTGGATAAGGCTTTACTTGATGAATAATCTATGCTTTTATGGCAATAATAAACATTTATAAAAAAATAAAAACAGGTGGTTTATAATT
>JBEHWO010000502.1:0-4777 GCA_040217695.1 Vulcanimicrobiota bacterium
CCGTATTAACAGTGAGTGGTAAATTAAATAAATGTAATATCGTAGCAGTTTGTAAGAACAGGTTATTTTGCACGAGGATTATAGATTTTTCGGAAGAGCCTCACCACTGGAAGGCATTCAATGACTTTTCGGATAGGTTCTTAGTAATGAAAAAGGAACATATAAAACGGGACAGGAACATAAAAAAGGATGTGAAATAAATTGTTTTCTGAGGCTCATGATTTAATTATTGTTTTTGTAATAATTGCAGTGGCTCTCGCCTTTGATTATGTTAATGGCTTTCATGATGCGGCAAATTCCATAGCTACCATTGTGACGACAAGGGTTTTACCTCCCAATCTTGCTGTATACTGGGCGGCTTTTTTTAATCTCATAGCTTTTCTCTTTGTAGGAGTGGAAGTTGCAAAAACCATAGGTAAAGGTATTGTAGACCCGTTAATTGTAGATAAATATGTAATACTTGCCGCTTTACTGGGAGCTGTAATATGGGATATTATTACCTGGCTTTACGGCCTCCCGACCAGTTCATCTCATGCCCTTGTAGGAGGTTTTGCCGGTGCTGCCATAGCCAAAACACTGGGCATTAAATGTATTATATGGTCAGGTATAGCAAAAATAGCCTTGTTTATAGTCCTTTCACCTCTTTTAGGTCTTGTACTGGGCTCTTTTTTAATGACTGCCGTATACTGGATATTTTACAGAACAAACAGGAGAATACTGGATGTTTTCTTCAGACGTATGCAGCTTCTGTCTGCTGCTGCATACAGTTTCGGCCATGGCGCAAATGATGCCCAGAAAACTATGGGTATTATAGCAGTTTTGCTTTTCAGTTCCTATCAGAGCGGACTCCATATACCTTCCTGGATTTACAACCCCGTGGGAGGAGAGTTTTATGTGCCTTTCTGGGTAGTCATAACATGTCATGCCGCTATAGCCCTGGGGACTATGGCAGGCGGTTGGAAAATAGTAAAAACTATGGGAAGCAGAATAACAAAGCTCAGGCCTGTTGAAGGCTGCTGTGCCGAGTCTGCAGGAGCAATAACTCTTCTCGGAACAGCTCTTCTTGGTATACCTGTAAGCACTACCCATACAATAACAGGTTCTATTGCCGGCGTAGGAGCTATAAAAGCCATAAGGGCAGTAAGATGGAAAGTTGCTACAAAGATTGTATGGGCATGGATTCTTACCATACCTTTATCCGGTCTTATCGCTGCAATAACATATTTTATTGTTCATAACATATAGGAGTAAAGTTTATGGTTATACATTCATCGAAGGATAAGAAATTTTTTGCTCTCTTTGAAAAACAGTCCAATCTGAATTATACAGGGGCATTATACCTCAAGGATCTGATAGATTATTTTAAAAAAATAAATCTTATTTCAAAATCAGTTGCCTCAGATGAAGATAAAAAATGGTTTATAAGGCTTGTTCATCAGATAGAACTTTCCCATATAGTCCATAAAATAAGGGATTTAAAACATGAAGAAAAAAATATTATGAAAGAATTTAATCTGCTTCTTCATAAGACTCTTGTAACCCCTATAGATTCTGATGATCTTTATGAGCTGTCTCTGAAACTTATGAAGGTTCTCAATTATATCTATTCCTCTGCCCACAGGATAGATATTTACAGGGCACAGGAAACTGTAAACGTTTCCTCCAGACTTGTAAATATACTTGTATCCACTACGGAAGAAAGTAAAGAAGCTTTTAATATTTTACGGGAAATGGGTAATGTAAATCCTCATATCGAAAAGGTTCGACTCCTTGAAAGAAAAGGCAGTGAAGCCTATATAGAATGTATGAGCAAGTTGTTTCAGACAGGAAATGAAATAGAAATAATAAAATGGAATGATATTTATCTCAGGATAAGAAAAGCTATACTTGCCTGTACAAAATTATCTGAAATGATAAGATATCTTAAAGTTAAATACGGCTAGGAACGTGATGGGTAATGCGTGATGCGTAATGAGTGTAACTACGCGTCACGCATCACGCATCACGCATCACGCATAAATGATTATTCGTTTTACAGACATCCCCTATTCAGATGAATTCATACAGAGACGTCATGTTAACTGGATGGCCCTTGCTCTCATGTATGGTTCCTATTATATGTGTCGGTACAGCCTTACTATTGCCAATAAATCCATGTGTGATTATTTTCACTGGAATAATCAGGAAATTGGATGGGTAATAACTGCCGGATTCTGGGCCTATGCTTTCGGTCAGATTATAAATGGTTTTTTAACAGACAGAATCGGCGGAAGAAGATCTATATTAATAGGAGCTACCGGCACTATAATCTTAAATATTTTTTTTGGTTTTGGCAGTAAATTCTCCGGCCTTTTATCTTATTTTATAATAATATGGCTTTTAAACGGCTATTTTCAGGCTTTCGGCGCACCGTCTACCATAAAAATAAATGCTTCCTGGTTCAGTCTCAGGGAAAGAGGAATTTTCACGGGCATATTTTCCTGTGGTATTGAAATAGGGCGATGGACCATATATGCCCTTGGAGGATATATCATTGCCAGATGTTCCTGGGAATGGGTTTTTTTTATCCCTTCTGTCATAGCGTTACTTGTAGCTATAGCAGGCTATTTTTCAATAGTAAATCACCCTGAAGACCTTGGTTTCCCGCCGGTAGAGCAGCCGGATAAAGGTGATGAAATTGACAGCAGTCCCCATGACATAAGAGAACTTTTCCGTAAGGTACTGGGAAATAAAATTATATGGACCATAGCTTTTGCTTACTTCTGTACAGGTATTGTCCGCCATGGTTTTGAACAGTGGTTTCCGAAATATCTACAGGAAGTGCATCATATGAAAACAGACGGTTCTCTTTTTCAGATAACCGTAATGGCAATACCTGCATGTGCTGTTACCGGTGCTGCTATTGCAGGATATGTGTCTGATAGGTTTTTTGAAGGAAGGAGAGGGCCTGTGGCTTCCATAATGTATTTTTCCCAGGTAATTTTACTTCTCCTGTTTAATTATGTTTCATCACCTCTTATGACATGTTTTATACTTGTACTTCTTTCCATAATGATCAGCGGGCCTCATGCACTGCTCGGAGCGGCAGCAGCCATGGATTTCGGAGGCAGGAGGGCTTCCGGATTTGCCGGAGGTCTCATTGATTCATTTCAATATATAGGTGCAGGACTTACAGGATTCGGTATAGGTATTATACTGGACAGTACGGGATGGACTGGATGGCTGACAGGTCTTACAGGGTTTTCACTGGCAGGAGGGATTTTGATGGCTTTTATATGGCATTCATTGCCGGAGAAGGTGAGCAGTGAGCAGTGACCGTTTACCGCTTGTTATCAGAGCTGACAAAATTTTATACAGTCAATTCAATGAAATTTCCTTCAGGATCAAGTATAACACTTTCGTAATACCCGTCTCCGGTCCGTCGAGCTTCTGACTTCACAGTAAAACCATTATGTCGAAGCCTCTCCGTAAGCTCCCTGACTCCATCTTCCGAACCGGTAGAAATTGCAAAATGACCGTATTTACCTGCAGTTTCTGCTATAAAATCGGGAGCAGTCATTAATTCCAGTCTCGCTCCTGACGTAAAGGTCAAAAAATAGGAAGAAAATCCTTTTACAGGATTGGTATATTTAGGCCCGGCAATACAGCCGAAATAGGTTACATAAAAATCCTTCATCTCTTCAAGTTGGACGGTCCATAATGCCATATGATCAATTTTCATTTTTTTTAACATAACCGATGGGATCTTCAACACCTGCTTCTCTGAAACCTCTTAATCTCAAAAGACAGCTATCACATTCCCCGCAGGCAAGCTCACTGTTCCCGTAACAGGACCAGGTCAGATGTAACGGTGCTCCGAGTGCCATACCTTTTTTTACAATCTCACTTTTCTTCATATCAATTACAGGGGTAATAATTTCTATATGAGTGGACGGCTTTGTTCCCACTTCTATAAGTTTATTATAAGCCTCATAATAGGATTTTGTACAGTCAGGATAGCCTGAAGAGTCTTCTTCTACTGCCCCTATAAAAATCTTTTCCGCTCCTATCACTTCTGCCCATGAAACAGCCATGGCTATTATATGGGTATTTCTGAAGGGCACATAGGAAGAAGGGATTTCATCACTCAGACCGGAAGTCGAAATTTCCATAGTATCATCTGTAAGACTGGAACCGCCGATATGTTTCAGATAATCTATATTAACAATAAGTCTTTTTTCCACATCATAAAAATCTGCAATATCATGAAAAGCCTTCAGTTCTCTCAGTTCCGTCTTCTGTCCGTAATTTACATGCAACAGAGCCAGTTCATAATCTTCTCCTGCTATTGCTGCAGTAACACTGCTATCCATACCACCGCTTACGAGTGCTATTGCCAGTTTACTCATAAAATTCCCCCTCTATGCAAAAAAATCTCTCTGCTTGAGAGAGATTTTTTCTGGTCGGAGTGGCCAGAGTTGAACTGGCGACCCCTAGCCCCCCATGCTAGTGCTCTAAACCAAACTGAGCTACACCCCGATTTGTGTTGTTTATTATAACAGGTAATTTCATATTAATCAAGTGTTAATGTAAAATTTTTTTGTAAAGAATTGCGTTTAAAATTGTTAGAAAAATTAGCATCCTCCCGTCACACGTCACAATGTAAACTGTAACTATGATGTATTTTTTCCTTACAGATCCTTATTACCGTAACAGATAAATTAGTAACCAAAATCTTATATCAGGAGTTACGCATTTTGTCATTGCGAGGAGCGGAGCGACGAAGCAATCCCAACAG
>JBEHWO010000503.1:0-4768 GCA_040217695.1 Vulcanimicrobiota bacterium
AGGGACGGTAAACAATATATAATATGCCTCATAATACATATTCTCGCAACTCCATTAATACTGTCATATATTTTTCCGAAAGATTATTTTGCATCTATAATCAATTTCAGTAAAGGTGGCAACGCCTTCCCTGTCTTACCGGTTTTTTACATACTTGCATATCTTTTCTGTCTCTTTTATACTGTCCCTGTCCAGTTAAAATCTTTAAAAACTCCTGGCTATAATAATGCCATTAATCTGGCTCTTGCCGTATTTACCGTATGCACCATACCGGGAGCTATGAGCCGATGTGATACAGGCCATGTGTTCTGGTACGGTCTGACAGTATTGATGATTACACCTGTAATATTATTAATAAAATATCCGGCTTCTTTTAAATATTATATGACTGTATTTACAATTATAATGACTGTATATACAGTAGCTCACTTTAACTTCCTATACTACGGTATTATAAACAGATTATATGTATACTTTGTTACAGGTCATCATCCAAGAGAATATGAATATCTGAACCGTGATTTTTCAAGACTTGATCGTTATGAAGACCCCATAAGTGTTCCTTTTGACCCTGTCGAGGATTTAGAGAGGTATTTAAAATCCAGAGGAACATATAAGGTAAATTATTTTGATGAAATGAGGTTAATTCACTCGGAAGAAGATGTGATAAGAAAGATAAAAGATGTACGTACAAATAAATTATTAATTATACCCGGACGCTATAAAGATATGAAACCATATGATGAGACAGCGGCAAGACAGGAAATTATCAGAAAGCTTTTTTTATATCCCTTCAACCGTAAACCACAGAAACCATTTTTTCAACCTTCCGTAATACTAATGGCCTATATAAGATCAAACTATCACATAATCGATGAAGTAAATGATTATTATCTACTGGAGTGTAACAATGAATGACATTGCCATGATAATACTGCCGCAGAAATACGCAAAATTTATAATAGAGTCAATAATTCAATAAAGGGTTGGAGAAAAATATAAAGAATATACTATCTCATGATAGATATTAGATTATATTCCTGATTAAAAAAAGGAGTTGCATCAATATGAAGAAAAAATTAAAGGTTACAATTGTCATTTTTTTAATAACAGCTCTTCTGGTGCCGGTATTTATACAGCCTGTATACGGCAGGACATCTCCGCTCTGGGACAGGGAATTTGACAGAGACATAGACTGGATAATTCAGACGGAATTCGATGTACTCATAGCAGGAAGTAATAAAAAACTTTATGCTCTTTCCGAAAGAAGAGGAGAAGAGATATGGTCAATAAAAAGCGGGCCTGATATTAACAGAAACGATGTTACAGTTATTGATGGCACAGACATTCTTCTCGTAAACAGAGAGATAGAAAAAGACAGATCGTATAAACTGGAAGCCTATGAACTTCTCACAGGGAAAAAGTTATGGGAAAATAATAAAATAAAAGGTAAAGGTATTGAGATCTTACCGGTACTTGAAAGGTGGGCATTCCTTTATCTTACAGACAGTGATAGCAGTGACAGAGTGCGTCCGCATATATACAATATGAATATATTCAAAGGCAAAATCAACTGGGAATCGGAATTCGACAGTTCATTTAACGGAACAAAATCCTCGGGAGTTCTAATTTTCGGCAATAAATATGATGTAAGTGGTTTTTATCCCCCTGTTTTTATAGATGATGAAATATACTTTTTTTATGATGGTATCAGAAAATTTTCCTATAAAACAGGAAAACAATTATGGTATTCCACATACACCGTTAATAAAGACGAAACTTTTATAAAATCTGACGGAGATGCCATAATTACCGATAAAACCATATACACATCCGGTGCGGGGATAATAAGAGCCATAAATCGTAAAGACGGAAGTGTCATATGGGCTTCCGAAGATTTTGGTGTCGTACCGCTTATGTATTACGACGGAGGTAAAATATTCGGACAGATTGGAGGAACCTTTATTAAAGCCAATTTTGACGATATTAAAAACATAGCTCCTGTTGGCGTACTTGCGTTAGATGCAAAAACAGGAAATACTGACTGGAAATTCTATAACTGCCAGGAACCTGTAACAAACATAGTACCTGTCAAAGACAAAATCCTCTTTTCAGATAAGAGATCCCTGATAGCAGTTGACAAAAAAACAGGGAAAGATATATATAAAACAACTCTGGATTTCGAAAACCCTGTTATTACAGTTGCTTATGAAAAGGAAAAGAAAGTGCTTGTTCAGTCAGGCCAAAAAATTGGATGTTATGATCTGAAGAGCGGACACAAAACCTGGGTGACAGGTTTTAAGGAACAGAAACCTGGCTTTCTGGATAAACTTCCGAACAGACTGTTAATAGGAACTGCTTTGATTGTATTTACAGGAGGCCTTGCCACTCCTATACTACTCGGTTCCTATATAGCATATGATATAAACAGAAGCATGAACAGGAATGCAGCAGAAGACAGATTATACCGTCAGGCCCAGGCTGAAAAAACATTCTGGGCAGGAGCAAATGCTTTCAGAAACAGTCCCGGCTTTTCTCAGGCTGTTAAAATAAGAAAGGAACGTATGAAACTTCTGACCGGAAAGAAGGATATATACTTTTATGTTTATGGAGAAGATGAGCATAATTCCAATATACAGGGAGCAGGTGCTATAGATATAGAAAAAGGCTCTATGAAAGAAATAGATCTGGATGATGATAAACCTGCATACTTTTATGACAGAATATATAACCTTTTATTTTATACGGACGGAGATAAAATATCAGCCTATAGACTTTAATTCCCGGCTGATTATAAAAAAAATTAAATATGCTCATAAACTATTTAGATAAACTGCCTATACATAATTTTTATCCAAAGCTTTATTTTACGGCATTAAAAATGAAAATTCCTATACCTTTAAATTATTTTCCCCTGAATGAAGGGTTTTTATGATTCAAAACGAAGATAATATCGTTCTTCATACATATATATATAAATTATCCTTGGAATTATATAATTAAGGGAGATAAGTATGTCTGAACTCAGTGAAGATAAAAAATTAGATATTGTCCACGATCCTGATATAGCTGCTCTGCTTGACGGCTCTGTCACTCCGGCCTCTATAATGGAACAGGTAAACAATTTTTACAGCAATGAAAAGATAGAGGAAGGTATATTATTACATAAAAAAGTAGGGGAATTTTATAGAATAAATAAAGAGCATGAAAAGGCAATTGAAATTTATACTAAAATTACAGATTACAACCAGGATGTCCAGGCTCTTTTCGCCATTGCCGGTATTTATAAAGATTTGAATGATAAAGAAAATGCTATAGAATTTTATAGAAAAGTTCTGAGAGTAGAAGACTCACACAAAGAAGCTTTAAGAGAATTTGCAGAGCTTAATTTCGAGATAAAAAAATATGATACTGCAATAATGGCTCTCAGACAACTGATAAAAATAGAACCTGATAATATAAATGTTATAGAAAAAATAGCCTTTATATCTGAAATGATGGGCAGTACAAGAGGTGCCCTGGCAAATTACATTAAAGCTGCCGAATGTGCCAGAGAAAAGAAATTTTATAATAAAGCCGAAGAACTGCTGAATAAAGTTCTGGCCATCAAACCAACACATAAAGAAGCCCAGAATGAATTAAAAATTATTCAGGAATTGATAATAGAAGAAAAGAACAGACCTCAATATTCTGAGGAAGTAACAGAAGAAATCACTGAACCAGAAGAAACCACGGAAACAGAAGAAATCACTGAACCAGAAAAAACCACGGAAACAGAAGAAATCACTGAACCAGAAAAAACCGCGGAAACAGAAGAAATCACTGAAACAGAAGAAACCGCAGTAGAAGAAACCACCGAAATAACAGAAGAAATCACTGAACCGGAAGAAACCACCGAAACAACAGAAGAAATCACTGAACCGGAAGAAACCACCGAAATAACAGAAAAAATCACTGAACCGGAAGAAACCACCGAAACAACAGAAGAAATCACTGAACCGGAAGAAACCACCGAAACAACAGAAGAAATCACTGAACCGGAAGAAACCGCAGAGACAACAGAAGAAACCGCAGAAATAACAGAAGAAATCACTGAACCGGAAGAAACCACCGAAATAACAGAAGAAATCACTGAACCGGAAGAAACTACCGAAAAAACAGAAGAAATCACTGAACCGGAAGAAACCACCGAAACAACAGAAAAAATCACTGAACCGGAAGAAACCACCGAAATAACAGAAAAAATCACTGAACCGGAAGAAACCACCGAAACAACAGAAGAAATCACTGAAGCAGATTTTGAATATCAAAATGATTTGATATATTTAAATCTGATAGAGAATTTAACAAATAAGGATGTATCTTCTTTAACCTCTGTTATTTTATTTAACAGAGCAAAAATGGACAAAAGATTTTTCGAATTATTTGATTATGAAATTGAATATGCTATTAAAAAGGATGATAAAAAATTAATCGAAGATTTATCTTATCTAGATAGCATTATGAATAATTTACAAATTCGTAAAAACATGAGTCCCCCTTATACCCCTGTCCCGGGTGAATTGGAAGAACTTGAAAAGCAACATTCGAAATTATCACAGGAAAAGAAAATAGAAGAGAAGGATCCCGGGAAACAGGAAGAAGAACTTCAGAAAAAACTTGAAGAAGAAGAATTTAAAAAACTCGAAGAAGAAGAACTTCAGAAAAAACTCGAAGAAGAAGAATTTAAAAAACTCGAAGAAGAAGAACTTCAGAAAAAACTCGAAGA
>JBEHWO010000504.1:0-4727 GCA_040217695.1 Vulcanimicrobiota bacterium
ACACCAAACCCGGGACGTTCGTCATATTCTCCGGCAGGTTTTCTCACACCAAACCCGGGACGTTCGTCATATTCTCTGGCAGGTTTTTTTATATCAGATCCCATGTGGTCGGGATAATCATTTTCCGAAGTATCAGGGAAAGAAAAGCCAAGCTCCTCTTCTTCTGTGTCCTCAAAGTAGTCTTCCTCTTCATCATCTCTTTCATAAAGCTGCTCCATTTCATATGTCCTGTAATTATCTCTCCCTTTAGAAGGCTTTTTATATTCCTCCCGTGACTCCCGGCTATATGCTCTATTTTTCTCTATGCCTGCATCATAAGATTCTTCATCAAGTTCACTTTCATCTTCAGCAAAATGTGCTTCCGGTTTTAATAATTCGTCAAAAGAAAATTCTCGAATAGCAGTCACCCTGGGAGATTCTTCCTGACGAGGTTTTTCTTTAAAAAATTTCTGATCTATCTGCTTATTTAGAATCTCAGGTTCACTCTTCTGTACAGGTTTTTCTTTCTTACGCTTCTGTTGAAGCTTTATTAAAACTATTATTGTTCCAACAAAAAACACAATAGCAACAAGAAGAATTATCAATAAAAGAGATGATTGACCGTGAAATGGAGGTACAGGAGTTTCTTCTGCAGTTACTGCAGGGGTTTCTTTTACAGGTGAAGGTTCCTCTGTAGGTGCAGGTTGAATATGTTCAGTCAATTTAATATCCAGCGAAATATTTTCACCGGCCCTGACTTTTATCTTACTGCTGTATGAATTATATCCCTCCTGTTTAACGTCCAGAACATGTGTACCGGTAGATATATTTTTTATCACACATGGAATAGAACCTTTCTCCTTACCGTCCAGGAACACAGACGCTCCTTTCGTACCCTTAATAGAAATAGAACCCGGTAATGGTTTGAGTTCTATTGATAATTGTTTTGTTTTTTCTTCTTCTATTGTAATTTCCTGTTTAAAAATTACATAATTCTTTTTCTGTAATTTTATTTTATATTTTCCCGGGTTATGCTCCTTATTATAAGGTGTTTTGCCGGCTTTATTTTCATTTATATATACAATAGCACCATCAGGGGAAGATTTTATAACAAGTTTTCCGGCTTTCTGACTCTTAACCAGTTCAGCATGTACAGACGTTTCTCCTCCGCCTTCAACCCAGACACTTTTTGAGGAAGACTCATATCCATCAAGATAAAAAGTCACACTGTGAGAACCTTTTGAAAGGGTTACACCTGTCGGAGCAGTTCCATGATATGAACCGTCAATGGATACAGATGCTCCCGCCGGATAAGAACTTATATAAACGTAACCTTCGGTTTTCTCGGCCGGTTTATATGGAGGTTCTGTTGCTTTTTTTGTCGGTCTTGTAGGTTCAGGTAAGGCTGTCAGATATATAGTACCATAAGCATCCAGACCTTTTTCAAGAACAACAGTAGTATAACCCGTTTCATATCCGCTCATAGAGGCGCTGAATGAATAAGTGCCGGGAGGATAACCGCTCAAAGTAGCAGAAGAATTTCCCACATAGGTTCCTGCAAAATATATATCTGCACCGGAAGGACTTGTGGTAACAACAATAACTCCTTCTGCCAGCACTCTGTTTGAAAGGGAAAACAGAAAGAGACTGATAAAGAGACACATATAAATTTTTGAATAAATAAATAAATATTTCATAATAATAATTAATCTCGCGAATTAAAATCTATACGGGGAATATTATATACTGTTTCAGTATATCCTTTAGTCATAAGTGATTGAACCGCATCAAAAGGTTTGATTTTCCCTGTAAGCACTCTGTAAACCTCTCTCGTGATAGGCATATCTATATTATGTTCATGACTTAATTCATAGGCAAATTTTGCAGTATTGACACCTTCAACCACTGCGTTGGTAGTCATTAAAATTTCATCAAGTTTTCTCCCTTTAGCAAGTTCCATACCTAAAGTTTTATTTCTGCTGAGAGAACTGGTACAGGTAGTAAATAGATCTCCTATTCCTGCAGGAGACAGAAATGTTTCAAACCGTGCTCCCAGTTTAACACCGAGAGAATATATCTCCGTAAAACCTCCTGTAAGTAAAGCTGCAAATGTATTTGAACCAAAACCAAGAGTATCAGCTATACCTGCAGCTATGGCAAATATATTTTTTAATGCTCCTGCTATTTCCACACCTTTTACATCGGAGCTCTGAAAAACTCTGAAATAATTTGTTTGAAATATCTGTTTTATCTTTCTTGTAACACGGGGATTCCCGGAAGCAGCTACCGTAACAGCAGGAAGTTCTCTGGCTATTTCTTTTGCCAGATTGGGCCCGGATATGACACCTGTATTTTCTATACATTCAACTGGCAGTTCTTCTTTAAGAACCTGGGACATAGTACATAGAGAAGCTTCATCAAAACCTTTAGCAACGCTGACAAATATTTTATTCTTATCAGAAAAAGGACTTAATTCTCTCACAATATTTCTGAAAAACGGAGAAGGAACAGCAACAACGATCATTTTAGAGCCTTTCATAACTTCTTCCATATCAGTTGATATACAGGAAATACTGGAAGGAATTGTAATACCGGGAAGATATTTACGATTTTCTCTGCAGGCCAGTAAATCGTCTCTGAGTTTCTCTGTTCTGGTCCAGATTTTTACCGGTAACCCCTTACGGGCAAGCAGAACTGCCAGGGTTATCCCCCATGCTCCGGCTCCTATAATAGAAATTGAATATTGGCTGCTCATAAATATACTCCGTCCCTAGAAAAATTTTTATCTAAAGCTTAATTTATGCCATAAAAAAATGAATTTCCTTATACAATGAAATTAACATCCTTCCGCGTGTTGTTTAAAGTTGAAGGTTTAGAGTTGAAATCAACACATTCAACTCTAAACTATATAAGAGACTGCAAGAAAATAACCCTGGCAAATTGTTAGACCGGTTATCATCCTCGCGTCACGCGTTACGCGTGACGCGTCACGATATAGACGTAAATATGATTGGGTTATTTCTTGACAACCCCTAATAAGTTAATAAAAATGAAAATCCCTATACATTTAAATTATACTATGGTAAATTTCTATATAAAATACTTTTTTCCTTCGTCCAATCTAATTATAACGTAACTATTGAAATATAGCAATTATAAGTGAGTATTCAACATATCAAAGATAGTGTTTTTTTATGACATTCACTTTTATTGAAAATTGTAATTGATTTAATAATCTATTACTGACATGAGCATAAGCATTTAGAGTAGTTCTAAAAAGTTTTGTCCTAAAGTTTCTCTACATAATCGCAATAGGTAAATAGCTACTTAATCTTTTTCGGACATTACTTTTTGTACTTACTCTAATAAACGTTTTCCTCCCGTTACGCGTTACGCGTCACGAGATCAAATATGTGTTATTTATGCTCACCTCAGTAACAGATGAGGGGGTTAGGTGATGGGTGATGGGTTAAGAAGCTCCAGAACCCTGAACCCAGAACCTGAGACATTTAATTAATTTTCATTTATATATAAAATCACCTGTCATTTGTAAACCCAATCTTATTTATGCTCACCTCGGTAATGAATTGATTTTTAAATAACTTGTGATATAATAGATTTAGTCTGGTAAAGTGGAAATTTTGATTGAGAGGAGAAAATAAAGGAAAGTGTCAAAATTACTTAATGATACAGGTGATAAAGTCAATCAATATTTAGAAAAACTTGTTAAAAACAGCGGAGGTACAATAACTTATACAAGACTGGACAGAGGTTGTTTTACTGTAAACAAAGGTTCCACACTGGTTCATGTACTTGTAAAAGACTGGAAAGAAGAAAGTCCTCTGGTAGAATGTATATCTTATGTTGTACGCGGTGCAGCCATAACAGAAGAACTTGCAATCAAACTGTTGCTTATGAACTGGGAAATGCCTTTTGGTAGTTTTTCCATCGATCCTGAAGATAACTGTATAGTGCTGAGCCTGTGTTTAATAGGCTCTACTGTTGATCAGGAGGAACTTACTGTGGCAATAGAAAATATAGCAGAAGTCGCAGATGAAGTAGATGATCTTATTATAGAGAACTATGGAGGAATTACAGCTCTTCAAGATTTAATAAAGAAGAGACATATCCCTAATAAGTAACAGGTTAAAACCAGAACCGACATTTCAGGTTTTTAATCTTCAGCCCGACACATGTAACCATTAACAGACATGACCGGAGCAGTTACAACCAGATATAAGAATAATCATCCGGTGAAGTCGCAGACTTCATCATTCTCATATAAAATAATTATAAAACCGGACTTCAGGCCCATAAAAAACGTATTGAGGTGAATATATAATTGACTTTTTTCTTATTAAGAGCCAGATTTACAAGCAGTGGAGACAAATTTCTACCGGTCGGAATTCTTGCCACGGACGGAACGAGTATAATATACAGAGAAGTTCCCAATGGCGTTGAAAGTACTCCTTTTGTCACAAAAGCAATAGAGAATTTAAAACTCAGACATAAAGATAAAAAATATACCTATAAAGACGACGGAAGATTATTTCTGGAATTATTAATAAATCATTTTGCAGGTTTTCTAACATCAAATGAAAAATTCCATCCTCTTTTCCTCGGTTCTCTTGAAGGTAATGCAGAAGAAATTTCCCTCAGTGTGGCCAATACACTGGCTAAATTCGAGAAAAACTATATATCTCTCGAAGAATTACGTCAAATAAAACTCAATAATTGTTTTGAAGTGT
>JBEHWO010000505.1:0-4717 GCA_040217695.1 Vulcanimicrobiota bacterium
TAGTTTTCAACTGTAGTTTTTACTCTGTTGATTATTTCTTTATAATCCTGTTCTAAGATGTTAGTTCTCATCGTTTCTCCATCTACTCCTGGTGTGTTGCTTCCTCTGTTCAACTTCAACTTATGAATTGCCGTAACAATCGTAACTTCACAAAAGGCTATTTCCTTCAGTCCCTTAAAATTTACTACTTCACCTTTAATAAAATTCTCTCTTGATACTTGATACAAGTAATCCTGTATTTTTCTCAATTCACCTTCATCTTTTGGTAATTGTAGTTCTTGATACACATACATCAGGCATCACTCCCTTCTGTATATGTGGTAGTCAGTTTTGCTCATCGGCTTCCTACAATACTGATTTCATAAAGCTTTTATTCTGACTATGCTCCTTCATTCCACTATTTTTCAATAGCTTCCTCATTACTACAAGCTTATGTCACAGAGATACAATGGTCATTTCCTCCCATTTAGGTATCATTGCTTTCCTTAATAAGCTCCTCCCTCTCTGTTTCAAACGTTCCTTACATCTTAGCCTTACATTTAAATCCTTAGGTCTATCCTTTGAGCCGTAAACCGTTCTTTCTCCCATTTTGACGACCGGAATAAGAGCTAATATCCTTTACTGGATAAAAGAAGAAATTACAACTTAAAATATAATTCCTTCGATTTATGGTACATTGACCCTTATATCTTCCTTTTCGATATAAGCAGACTTTCGACCCGTACACTCAGATATTCGTCGATGCTTTTAAAGCATATACTAACCATAGACTTTTTAGGCCACCCGACTACTTCGTTAACCATCTCAGGTTGCTTTTCGCCGACTTCACCGGGCTTCAAACCTCTTATGTTAAAGTCGTAAGACGCTTGCCGGAGTCTTAGTGCCTGAACTGTCGTCATTCAGTTCGTGAAAGGAACTTCCCCTTTCTACTCAGATGTAAAGTTATTTATCAGTTCTATCTGACACCTCCATTTTTACCTATCCATTACTGGCTTAGTTTGTATGGAAACGTTTCGCACTAAAATCATCCGCATACCTCACTAAATTAACCTTTTTTCCACTTCTATAGGAAAACTTTTCCTTTAATTTCTTTTCTAAACCATCTAAGGTCATATTTGCCAATGTTGGCGAAATATTCCCACCTTGAGGCGTTCCATCCTTTGTTGGAAACAGTTTTCCATTTTCAATATATCCTGCTTTCAGCCATTTCTTTAATATTTCCTTATCTGTTAGAATGTTCTTTAGTAACCATTCCTGGTTTATATTATCAAAGCATCCGACAATATCAGCTTCCATTACCCATTCAGGGGAGGATTTTCTGCACAAATTTTTAAAACACTGTTCTATAGCATCAGCCGTGCTTCTTTCTTTTCTGAAGCCATAGGAATTATTATCTGCCAATGTCTCTGATACCGGCTCTAACGCCTGTAAATATAAAGCTTGCTGTGCCCTGTCTTTCATAGTGGGAATATGCAATGCTCTCTTTTTTCCATTCTTCTTTGGGATATATATTCTACGTAGCGGTAGAGGGCGGTATCCCCTTCTTTTTAATTCTTTAGCTGCTGTTATCTTCATTTCAGGAGTAGACCACACAATTCCATCTACTCCCGGTGTCGATTTACCTTGAGTTTCAGTTACTCGTTTAACTGCTATAACTTTTGCCGAATATGAATGAGTCAATATCCATTGTAAAGATTTTACTTTGTTATATCTACCTTCTTTTGTCGCTTTAGCGATACGCACCTGTAGCTTTTTGACCTTACGGTGAGCATGTTTCCAATCAATATCATGCCATTTATTCGTATCCGTATGGTTTCCGGACGCACACGTTATTTTAACGCTCATTTGCTTTCCCTTCTTTAAAAAGTTCTACAAATTATCTCGCTATGAAAGACCGGTCAGAAGTCTGCTTCCTTTCGAACAGGATGATGTTTCAATCCTTATGTAATTCATTACAAATTACCATTCGCTTTTTCTGACTTCCCATACCCACATTCTCTTCAGTTTTCCTTGCGGTCGACCTTCCTTTTAAGGGAAAATATGGGCTTACCACGTTCCATATAAATGACAAAGAATGACTTAGAGCCTGTCTATTCGCCGGCGGACTAATAACCACGTGTTTCCAGAGGGAATAGAAACAACTTACCGTTTGCCTTTTGGCTAAAGCCTATCAGCATCTTTGGCTTCTTGTATTTGACGACGTTTATCAACAGTTCACATATGTTGCTCATATCATCCAGCCTAGCACTTTATCCGCCTTGATGCTGGCAGGTAAAATTGCATTGTCCACAGAGCTTCGTATAAGTTGATTACTCATTTTATACTCCTGTGTAGGCTACTGTTAGTGGTATAACAGGCTATGTCATAAGTGTTAATTAAGCATAGCAATCATTTAGACGACTTCGTGTCGCACTCCCCCGAAATACCCAATTTTATACAGTCACTTCAGGGAATCTCTTTTTAAATTCTGCTATATAAAGGCTGGCTTTAATTTCCGGTAAAGATATAAATTTTCCGGAAGGACTGTTATCCACATCTAAAATTACCCTGTATAAATCATCAGGTCTTAAAGTCATAAGTTTTTTAATTATTACTTCAGGATTTATATCATTTTTCTTTTCTTCTTCCCATTTTTTTACTGTATTATTAAAATTGTTATTTTTCTTTTCTGGTAAAGCTGCACATGTAACTTTGTGTATTGAACCGGCAGGATTATTAATTTTTCTTACTTCTTTATTACAGGATGTAAGGAAATATTTTTCCCGATTTTTTATATTTTTTTCTTTCATAGCAAGAGTTATTCTATTAATAATAGTTGTAACTTCTTCCGCAGAAAAACCTTTTTTCAGGAGAAGATCCTTTCCTTCTGTTATAGTTTTTTCGGAAAGTAAATCTGAATTAACCTGTGGAGCTGGAGTTGAATTATTTAAAACACTCCCCAGGGAAGTAAAATCACTTTTACCTGTGGAGACCTGGCCGGTGGCCAGTAAATTATTAACAGGGTTATTCGAATTACTTTCTTTAGAAAATTCCTGACTTTCTTCTATTATAGATTCGCTATTAGGAGAAGATTTTATAGTATTTTCCTCTAATTGATTTTCTTCTTCTGGAGAATTTAAAGAAGAATCTGAGATCTTTTCTTGATGATCTTTTTCTTTAGATTTTAATTCTTTGATTGTTGTACCAGTACAACTAAAATTATTCGTTTCAGTCGTACCTGTACAACTAGAAGGGCTGGCCTTAGTCGTACTAGTACAACCAAAAATTAATCTTATCAAACTTCCTGTTTTATTTTTTCCGATTTTTAATATCTCTATAAAACCTCTTTCCTGTAGCTGTCTAAATATTCTTCCTACATTCCCGAAATTTATTTCTAATTTTTTTGCCACATACCTGTAAGCAAATTCCTTTGTTAATTTTTCCCTTGTGTCTTTAAAGGCAAAAATTTCATCTATTATAAGATCCATTACCCGATAAAAATTTCCTTTTAAAGACCTGATACCTTTCTTTAAATCTCTTGGTACGGGGATAAATTGATAACTTAATACATTACTCATTTTTTTATACACTTCTCCTTTACAAAATATAATGAAGTGTAGTATAATTGGTTTGTCCTGAGGTACCACTTTTCGGAGGGGTACTTCAACCATTTATACCACTTTTATTATTCCTTCGTGACCTGCTTAATTCAATCATAACTTTTCTTCATGTTCTATTTTTAAATTTATTTCCCTTTTTTCTATTAAAATCTTTTTCTGATATTTTCATTATGACCTGTCAGATGAAAATATAACATCTGTGAACCAGATCCACAGATGGAGCAGAAAATTAATCAGGTAGAATAAAGTAAGCTTGCTACAGTATAGCAAGCTGCCTCTATTCTCATTCAGGAGTAATTTTTTACAATGAATGCCATTATTAAATAACCGACAGTATCAGATTTCTAATTACATTTAATGTTAATAAATCAGTAGAAATTGATATTCTGGACGTACAACCAGTTTTAAGTTTAAAAAGTGATAAAAGGTTTATCTCTCTTTCTTTGGTAGCTATTGTATATATCCCGGCGAAAAAATTTTTACATCTGCTTTTAATAACAGCGAAAGGAAATCTTTCATAGAGGAGTCTGAAAAGCAATGTTTTATCATAATATTTATAAAAACCTGTCGTGTCAACATAACCAATCAATGGATCAATTTCCTGATAAGTTTTAATTAATTCATATGTGTTTTCCTTGATTGCTTCATATCCCGATGATAATTCAATCGTCATTTTTCTGTAATATAAAAAATTCATTATTGTCAGTTTACTTTCTATATCGTTCAGTTTGCTTCTTACAGCACTGTATAACATTTTCCATAATTCGCCCGGGTTCTCTTCAGAGTAACTGTCCTGATAATTAGCAGCTTCTATTTCATCGGGTAGAAGATACCTCTTTAAAAGAGGATGTTCTGCAGTAGATCTCAGCTTATGGTCGATATTGAATTGTGTGTCAAACATATCTTGAGGGTAAATTTCAAAAAAGCCATCCCATTTATGATGATCCCAAACCTCAATTACTTTAAAGTTTGACAAAATTTTTCTCATTGAACCAGGGCATTTATTATCAGGCGGCATATCCACCAGATATAAATTCCTGCTTTTAAATAGATTAAGGTTATATGTGGTATTTCTCTTCAGTGAAGAAGGATAAGTAAATAAAATATTCTCGTTATTT
>JBEHWO010000506.1:0-4711 GCA_040217695.1 Vulcanimicrobiota bacterium
CTCCCGTCACCCCGGACAGTATAAACCCTCCTTATCTTGTTTATGATTCTCTCGGACAGGATATAAAACTGTCATGTAAAACAGCCCGTTCCATAGTCAGAGCTATTTTAGAAAGAAAATACGGAGATCTCTGTTCTCCTGCTTATATTGACATGGTAGTAGAATCTTTTAAAGATGATCCCGTAAAACTCAGAGAAGCAAAATATATAAAGAAAGATGTATCTTTACCTGTAAAAAAATCCCTTTCTCAGGACAAACTTATTCCTCTTGTAGTGAATGAAAATCATGATATTCACCATATAAGAGAAAGGGGATATGTTGAAGCACCTGTAAGAATAAATTCCATTTTAAAAGAAATTGAAAAAACACTTTTGTTTCAGAGGTTTACTCCCCGTCATTTTCCGGAGAAACATATACTGGCAGTTCATGACGAACAATTCTTTAATTATTTCAAAAAGGTATGTTCTGATCTTAAACCCGGCAAATCCATATACCCCTATGTATTTCCCATAAGAAATGCCGCCTGCCCGCCGAAAGAATTATCTGTCAGGGCAGGTTATTATTGTATAGATACCTTTACTCCTTTAAACTATAATGCATTTCTTGCTGCAAAAAAAGCCGTAGATTGTTCCCTTACCTGTGCCGATAAAATACTGGAAGGATCTCGTATAACCTATGCCCTGGTAAGGCCTCCCGGCCATCATGCAGAAAGACGTGTGTTCGGAGGTTTCTGTTATTTCAATTCTTCTTCTATTGCCGCCCATTATTTGAGTAAATACGGTAAGGTTGTCATACTGGATATTGACTACCACCACGGTAACGGTCATCAGAATATATTCTATGAAAGATCTGATGTTCTTACCGTTTCCATTCACGGACATCCACGCTTTGCCTATCCCTATTTCAGCGGTTTTGAAGAAGAGAAAGGCTCAGACGGGGGAGAGGGATTTAATATAAATTTTCCTCTTCCTGAAAAAGTAGACGGTTCCCGGTACAGAGAAACTCTTTCTGTTGCATTGAAAAAAATCAGAAAATTTCAACCGCAGTTCCTTGTACTTTCATTCGGACTTGATACGTCTAAAGGTGATCCTACAGGTACATGGCTTCTTAATTACAGAGATTTTGAAGCAAACGGTCATATGGTCGGTTCCCTGAATATACCTGTCCTCGTTGTTCAGGAGGGAGGATATAATAACAGAGTCATAGGTAAAAATGCCATTCATTTCTTTACAGGTCTCTGGAAAGCATGTTATTCTCAGTAATTTTTTTATCAGGTGATAATAAATGAGTTTGTTTGGCCTTCATATACAGATGAAACCTGAGAGATGTCAGGAAATATATGATAATATAGTCGATATTTCTGCTCCTACCGTTACATTTTATGTAATGGTAGCTCTTTCAACTACAATAGCTGCTTACGGGCTTCTTGCAAACAGTACTGCAGTAGTAATCGGAGCCATGCTAGTGGCACCTCTTATGGGTGCTATTTTCGGCATGGCTCTAGGCATTTCTTCAAATGATCAGATACTTCTGTGGAGATCTACCGTAGCTGCAGTCCTTGGGGCTAGT
Organism: Vulcanimicrobiota bacterium; assembly: GCA_040217695.1. GTDB lineage: Bacteria > Vulcanimicrobiota > SpSt-956 > SpSt-956 > JAKJGF01 > CALARM01. Next base: position 1,570 of record JBEHWO010000506.1, read on the forward strand.
CTCGCCATATTACTCGGTGCCATTATCGGTTCATTACCTCTCAGAATGCCATTCGGAACGGAAATTTTTGCGAGGACAAAACCTACCATTTATGATCTGATTATAGCACTTGCTTCCGGCCTTGCAGGAGCCTATGCCCTGGTAAATGAAAAGGTAAGCCCTGCCCTTCCGGGAGTGGCTATTGCCACAGCGCTTGTACCTCCTCTTACCACATGCGGACTCTGTCTTTCAATAGCACGGTGGGATCTTGCTTTCGGAGCGTTTTTACTTTTTCTTGCCAATTTCCTTGCCATTGAGATTGCTGCCGCTATTATATTCAATCTCTTTGATTTAACATCATTAAAGTCGCCCGGGAAGAGAGGTATAATAAATTTTCTGAAAAATTTCTGGCTGAAAATAATTATTTTAATTTTTGTGGCACTCTTTATGACAGAAACACTGAGAGGCCTTATTGTGGAACAGAGATTTGAAAGACATGTTCGGTCAGTGCTTCGGAATAATATTGACTCTGTCATAGGTGCAAGATTATCTGATATGAATATTGAAAAGAAAAGTGGCAGTTCTATAGAAGTTATGGCAACAGTACTGACCCATTATGAATTTACACCTTCACAGATTGATGATATAGAGAAAGACCTTAAAAAACAAGTGGATAGTCGTATAGAGCTTATAATCCGTTCTCTTATTTCCAAGGATTCGGATAAAAATGGCCCCGTATTTATAAGTGAAGAAGAGATTAAACGGAACAGGGAAGAGCTTTTACGTAAAGAAGAAGAAATAAGAAAACATCAGCAGGCGCAGGAAGAAGCAAAATTCCTTCAGAATATAGCCGGAATTATAAGTAAAGATCTCCATGATATATCCGGTGCCCAGATAACAGATATAATCAGAGGTAAACATCAAGATAGTCTTTTGATACTTGTAACAGTTCAGACTCCTGAAGTCATAAGACCTGAGCTTATAGCTTCCATAGACGAGAATATTCAGAAAGAAACAGGTAAAGAGATTTATCTTGTAATAAGATCAATCATTACAGTTGACGCAGATGCCGAAAAATTTGTCTATGAGAAAGAAGATGAAGTAAAACCGCAGGATGTAATTTTATGGGAAACAAGATTGGAGATGTCATTGAAAAATCAATTGAGGCAGATTAAAGGTGTAAGTCTTATTGAATATCATTATGTAAAAGAAAATAAGAAAATAAATGTTTTTGCCATAGCGAGAACACCTGTTAATATAAAACCTGAACAGGTAAAAAAAATAGAGCAGAATCTTCGTAAATATATATCACCTCAAATTAATCTTGTTGTGAGATCTGTTGTCGGTACCGATACAGGAGCGGCAGGTTATATTCCCTATTATGACGAGAGTAAATTTTCCACTGAGAAAAAAATGCCAAAATAAGTTACTGACCCGAGCATAAGCATGGAATGAAAGGTTTCCTCCCGTCACGCGTTACGCGTTACGCGTGACGGGAGCATATATGTACGATTTATGCTTAACTCGGTAAATAATTTAACGGTATAGGAATTTTCATTTTAAATTGCGTAAAATAAAGATTTAGATAAAAATTAAGTAGAGTCAGTTTATCTAAATAATTTATATGGAAAGATATTTTTTATATTCTCTTCCTGTAACAAGCGTTCTGTGCTCTTCCCATTCTGCTAATTTTAAATACATATAGTGTTCAAAAATTTCTTTTCCCAGGGATTTTCTCATAAAATCACTTTGTTCTGCTTCTACGAGTGCTTCAAACATACTTTTGGGAAGAAAGTGTCTGTCAATTACTTTAATAGATTTGTTTTTTCTATAGGTGCTACCTGTATCAGGTTTCCCGCAGTCGAGTTTTTCTCTGATACCCTGTAAGCCCATTTCTATAAAAGTTGCTATCTGGAGATATACATTCCCTGCCGGATCGGGATTTCTCAGCTCTATTCTCATATTATCAGGCCTGCTGAAATAAGGAACTCTTATCATAGAACTTCTGTTTTTTATACCCCATCCTATGGTAATCGGAGCTTCTTTTTCAACAATATAAGCCTTGTAAGAGTTATAGATTGAAGCCATAATGATAGATGTTTCCCTTGCATATTTCATTATTCCTCCTATAAACTGTCTTGCCACTTCACTGAGATTATAGGGCCCATCGGCACTGTAAAACATGTTTTCTCCGTCCATATTCTGCATGGATAGATGTATATGAAAAGCACTTCTGTTCTGTTCGTCAAAAGGCTTTGGCATAAAGGTAGCATGATAGCCATGTTCCTTTGCAACTTTTCTGGTTATATAATTAAAGAGCAGTGTCCTGTCAGCAGCTTTTAAGGGTTTTTCCGGACAGAGATTGATCTCATGCTGTGAAGGTGTTACTTCATGATGAGCTTTTTCAAATTTAACACCGCAACCGGTTAATACATTGACAATATTTTTTCTCACATCACTGCCTTTATCAGATGGATCTGCATTGAAATAACCTACCCTGTCCGTATAAATATTGCCGTTAAAATCTTCACTGTTAAATAAAAAGAATTCATATTCGGGGCCTACAAGAAATTTTAAGCCAAATTCCGAGTTACCTTTTTTAATAACCTTTTCAAGTACATATCTCGGATCTGATTTTGCCCTGGAACCGTTCTTGTTATAGATTTTTCCTATCAAGAAACCGATTCTTTCATTTTTAAATTTTATAATTTTAAAGCTGCTTTTAACGGGAAATATTAAGCGATCACTGTCATCGACTCTGCTTATACCGGCAATAGAACTGCCGTCAAAACCAATTCCGTTTTTTATATATTCTTCTATATTCTCAGGATTTACCTGTAATGTCATGAGCCTTCCGTTAAGGTCTGTTATAAATATCTGTACACAATCTACCTTTTTGAGTTTTTTCATTCTTTACAGGTCTTTCTTTTTTGTTTTTTTAGAAATCGTTGCTACTGAAACGATTTATTATACAATTTTTTCTGTATACTGTCAAACCATTTTTACGGCATGGAGGTTCACCAATTGCGTTTTTTTACGACAGGTAAATTCACCTTTACTGAAAATTATAGTTAATGCATATAAATCTGTAATTAGTGAATAGTGAGTAGTGAATAGTGAATGGCAGGTAATGTCTTGTTTTATTCACTTTTCACCTTTCACT
>JBEHWO010000507.1:0-4711 GCA_040217695.1 Vulcanimicrobiota bacterium
ATAATCCTTTTATTTATAAAGATCGGGTATTCTGTATAGATACAGGATGTTGCCGGGGAGGAAAGCTTACCGGTGTGCTGTTGCCTGAGTTCAAAATAGTTTCTGTAAAGAGCGAAAAAGATTACTGGAAAGAAATAAAAAATTCATATATAGAGAACAGACTCTCTTCAACTTCTGATGAATTAATGTCCTGGGATGATATAGAAAAATTCCTTGTTAATAATGAAAAAGAGACAGATATGTCCGGAGAAATATATGAACGTATATTAAAACTAAAAAAACTCTTTTCTATCGGGGAAAACGATCTTATGGAACTATTTAACCTCATTGTAAAGTGTAATGAGCAGATATTAACTGAGTTAAAAATAAAGCATTCTTATGATACTTTATCTCCCGGACAGCAAGGAAAGCTTTATGCTGAATATATTGAAAAAATGGAAATAAAAAAACTGGAAAAATTTATCCATAAATTTCGGAGAGGTAATTTGGCTTTAAAGGATTTACGTTATTATTTTAAAAAACCAAAGGATGCAACAGATTTTTTAAATTGTTTCTGCAGAAATTCTACTATAGGGTATTTTGATCCACTGGACTGAAATACCCTATAGTCAGACTTTATAAAATATCTTATTAATGACAGTTATGATGATAATTGGCATAATTTAAGAGGTTTTGTGACATTTTTTGTGACTGTAGTTTCTGCCAGCACCAGCTCCAACTTTTGAATGGCTCGGCTTTGCGGATTTGTGCCGGTAGAATCTGCTTCCCATAGGCTGGAAAGGTTGAAGTTCAGCAGCTCAGGGAGATGTCTCGCGTGGGTTTGCTTTTTGTAAGTAGAACGCCTTATGTAGCAAGTCTTTGAGCACTCCTCAAAAATTTGCATCGGCCTCAGATGGAATATCTGGAAAGCGAGTAACAGCAAGTCTTCTCCCTGAGCCTGGTTGGAGCGAGGTCGCCGGGTTTAGCATCTGTTTTATGTATTCATGAGGAATTCCTAATTTTATATAGATTTTAAAATTGGCGTGGTTACAGTGGTTACAGACGAATTTGTTTTAGGGTAAAAAAATATTAAAATGTGGAAGCTACCCACAATTCAGTAATTTCTTCTTTAGTTTCAGGGCTAAACGTAATTTTCTTCTTTTTAATAAGTTCCCAAAACCTCTCGATACTATTAAACCAATATAAATCTTCTGGAAACTCAATATTTATATCTCCTTTTCGAATATAAATAAAAGCTTCTCTTTTATTTCCTGAAGAATCTGTATATTGAAATTGTTTCTTAAAGCTTGCAAATACTATATTATTTTTTTCTATCTTCTCTAAAAGCATTTCTTCCTCTTCCATAAAATAAACCTCCTATGATTACTAAAAAAATAAGTTCACGCTCCTTTCTTATCTTCATTGAAAGGCAATGTAGCTTGAACATTGCTATTTTTCTTCTTAGAAAGTTTTTTTAATGCTTTAGCCTTACGTTTTTCATACATGTCCTGAATCCAATCACTTACCGGTGATTTCCATTGTTCACTTTTATTTGGAATATTTTTTATAAGACTTCTTGGATTTAATCCCATCTCTTTTGCCATTTGTAATGTCTCATTGCTTAAGCGACATTTCTTTTTGGCTTCTGCCCATTCGACATCTCGATTTTTTTTATTCATTATTAATTTATCCTCTGCATTATAATAAAAGCTTTGTATTATTAGAGTTGTTTAGTTTTTTTCCTGCAAAATTCACTAATTTCTATTAAAACTTAGTAATTTCGGTTTGGGGTGGGTGAGCATCGGGCTAGAGTTACTAAATTTTTCGTCTAAAACTCTGCATCTGTCCACTTTTTGCAAGGTGAATCAGCTTTGCCTGATTGATTGCTGCCAGTGGATTTATCACCGGGGCCTCCTACAATTGCAGGTTAAATAAGTTCTTGAAGTGGCAAAACGGCTCGATAAGCTCTGTCTGGCTCCGGGCGGGGGCAGGGTGGGAGAGCCAGGCAGATTGTTTATTAACACAAATTAAGTCACTGAGGGCTTCATGATAGGTTTCGATGAACTAATGACAACAACGAGAAGAACAATTTCAGAGGGGACAGGTAGGGAAGTTTGAGACTCGTCACAGGCTCATAGGTCATTTCCGGAACCAGAACGGGAAGAGTTATCTTAAGCGATGTTCTTCCGTGGAAATCGGGATGATAGTAATTTTCCCTTATAATTTTTTCTAAATCTACAAGTCTTTCTATAATATGGTTCAGCTCTTCTGAAAGTTCCGGGGATAATTCAATGAGTTCTCTAATTATGCCTTCTTCATAGTCGGTAAAGGATTCACACAGCAAGTCGTTGAGCTTTGCGAAAAGTCTTGCGTGGGGACTGCTATGAGTTCTTAAAAGAAAGTTGCAGCAAGGCCTCTCACTGAGCGGGGGGAAGTGAGCCGGTAGGGTTATGCAGATGGATATGTCGGGGTTGTTACTTCAACAATCTCAAAATTATTAAGTTCTTTATCAGTATAAGGTCTCAGAATTAAACGCTGGTAATAACTCTCATACTTACAGTTAGATATTATCGTATCCATTACAGAAATTTTTTTATATTGCTTTGGGTGTTTGGAAAATGTCTTTGATATTTCGTGAGGTATTTCTCTATGTGTATGTAATGGAGGTCTTCTTATAATATCACTCTCATGTAATGTTGTATCAAAGTTTAAGTTCACTACTTTTGAGCCTAACTTTTTATATAATATTAAATTTCTTCCGAAAATAATACAGAATTTAGAGTAATACCATAAGGCAACATTTTTTAATGTCTCAAGTTCAGGGTCTTGTTTTTGCTCTATGTAATCTAACAGGTCTTTTATATCATTTATTATATGGTGAATTGTCCTTAAGTATTCTACACCTAATTCTTGCTGGTAACATGTTAGACTATAAAGGTATCTGCTATATAAAAAATCAAATTCTTTAAATGGACAGTCGTAACCAGTATACATAATTTATATTATTCTATTTATCAGTTTTAAAACCTTTTTTTGAATCCAGTAGGGACAGAGGATAGAGAAAGTAACCTGACAACTAATTACAAAAAAAGGAGCTTTTTGTACGCACTTGACAGAGAACATTAACTTACGTCTTATAATATCTACATTTGTTTAACTTTATTCATAAGTTATTTATAAACTAATTACGATTTTTACTGCTCCTGTTATAGGGTATTTATCTTTTTGAAGTCTTATCATATACTCAAAATAGTGAAATATATACTCATAACATTCCATAAGTATTTTTCCTTCCATAAGAAATACTATAAGATCATAACAAACATTTATATGTTGCCAGCGTTTATTAATTCTAAGGTCTACAGGTCGCTGTAATCTATGAAAATATTGCCCTAATGGTTTCTTAGCTAATTCCAATATTTTTTCATATGTTTTTGCTTTCTCTATTTCTCTGTAATATTCAGAATAATCTCCTTTTTTATTGTATATTTCATATTGAGATTTTAGAAAGTCTATTAAACCATATTCTATATATTTTCTTTTTATAGACCAGTATATTGTATCTTCATCCTCTTCTTTATCAAATAATCCAAGCTCTATCTCTCTTTGTAAATCTTCTATAATTTCTTCCAAAGTTATTTTCTTTGATGTCATGTCCTTTTTTGCTATTTGAATTTTTGTACAAATTCCTGCACACAAATAAGTTCCCATCTTACACCTCTTAACTGATTTTTTTATCTTTCTAAAAACCAAACATTCGCAATAGTTTATCTTATCATTAAACGAAAAAATGAGCAATAGAGCGATATTAGTTTATAGAAAATCCTATCGGTCAAGAGTCGCTTAAAGCTACAATTTTGAACTTAAGCTCTGACAGGAGAAATTCTGCTCTGCTGCTTTGTGCTCTCCATGTCCAGCTCTGTCTGCACCAGCTTCTTTATTATGCTCTGCAAGCTGCACAGTACAGCTTATGCTATTTTTTCTGCAGCAGCTCCTATTTTTGCATGACTCAAATCTGCAGGATGTGCCGGAAAAACCTGCTTCTCCTGGTTATACCGGAACGATGCAAGCAGTCTATAACGGCTTAATATCAGGGAGAAGTCTCGCGTCGGTTTACCTTCTGTACGTAGAACGTCTTGTGCAGCAATTCTTTGAGCTACTGCGAAAAAATTTGCGTCAGTCTTAGAGGGGAGATCTGGAAAGCGAGTAACAGCGAGTCTTTTCCCTGAGTCTGGCTGGAGCGAGATCGCCGGGTTTAAGCAGCTGGAGATGTCGGGCATATTTGCAATGGCCGACATAATAAGATATCGCCGGGATCTGATGGGTGGGGAAATGAGGCTTTATGCCGGGAAAGCATTTTATTGTTATTTTATGATTTCAGGCGGGATTCCTAATTTTATGTAGTCTAAAAAATTGGCTTTACACAAGGAAAATATAGCTTAACAGGAAAAAAGCGCAGGATGTTGTCGATACCACTGGATGAGTTTATGAGAGCGTCAGATGCCGTATGTGTAAAGTCCTTAAACAGATGGTATGTAAGACTTATTATCAAAATGGGATATTTTTGATAAATGCAGGTGATATAGTAAACGGACATGAAACATCAATAAAAACTAACAATGATAACCTTTCAGGAAGTCCTATTGTACTTTTTGCGGGGATGGGTAAACTACCCAATTTAAACATGGATTATGAGGATATCCATAGAGTCTATTATTATTTAACCTTTATT
>JBEHWO010000508.1:0-4706 GCA_040217695.1 Vulcanimicrobiota bacterium
GACACTTGACTACATTCTTCCCAAAGCTCAGGAACCTTCACAAATCTTAAGCTTCCCTGATCATTTGCTGATATTATTCCATCATATATGCCATATACGAGGCCATTATTAAAAGATAACAACGCTAAACGCCATAAGCAGGCCGGGCTGAGTAAGCGCCTCAGCATGCATACCATACTGCATAGCTTTGCCACCCATCTGCTGGAGGCCGGTGTCAACCTGCGCTATATACAAAGCCTGCTGTGGTATACAAGACCCAAGACCACAGAGATTTACACTCACGTTACCACCAAGGGGATGGGCGTATTGCGCAGCCCCCTGGATGATATGAACGTTTAATTTTTTTTCCGGCAGCTCAACATACATCGAATTATTCTATATTTAGCACAGGATTTGGGCACATTAGGCCGGAGAATTGGACGCGGGATATGGTGTTTATACACGCCATAGATCGCTTACAGGAACGTTACCGCCAATGCTAAGAGACAGAAAACAACAAACAGAATAACTAAGGAAAAAAATAATTACGACAACTAATTAAACTCTAACAACATGAAAAAAATAAAATTTCAACTAACGACAATGACGTTCCTACTAGCGTCTTTTACGACTTTTGGTCAGAACACCAATTCAGACAAAATTGACCATACAATGAAAAACTATGCCAAGTTTGACTTCTCAATATTTGTAAATGAAGCGAGTTTACAGTCAAATAATGATTACATTTTTGGAAGTGGCCTTAGCTACGGAACTATGTATCAAAGAAGAATTATGAATAATGACAAAGGCTCTATTTTTGGAAATATTGGATTTGGAAGCACTTCAATAGGTTATAGTGGTTGGCTTGACAATCAAGGAATAAAAGAGAACTTCATTGCGAATGAAAACTATTTACTTATAACTAGTGGATTCACGGGTTCTCTAAAAGAAAAAAACAATCTCCTTGACCACTTAGATTTAGAAATTTTATTTACGTATTGGTTACTAACCAGACAAAATTACAGCACTATGGGTAATGCTGCATTTCCGAAAGCAAATTCTAGACTTTCAATGATGTTTTCGCCTCATTACTCTAGGACATTTAATAACGTTAAATTTACTATTGGTCCATTTGCAAATATTGACCTTGCTGAGTTTGACACAAAAGGAAACGTGTTTGACTTGGCTCTAGTTGGACTAAAAATGGGACTAGGAATCGGCTTTTAATAAGAAGCACTAGGCGGTAACACGGGTTTGGCAAAAGTGGCGGTTCAGTGCTCCGCAGACACATTTGTGGTTAATCAAAGTTTGGTTCTCCGCATCAACATTTGTGGTGAAAATCGCCACCTTCGCCAAGCCCGAAAACGTTATGTGTAACCTAAGAAAACAAGAACACAATAAATCAGCAGACTATACGTTACTAGTATATTAACTTTTAAAACTTATAATTATGAATGTACCAATTAAAATTAAGTTTAAACATCATCCTGTGCCTCCAACAAAGGATGGTTGTACTCAACCTTTAGGCCTTTGTATTATCATTCCAATAAAAGTAACAGACAAAGTTACTCCTGAAGAATACAAGGAAGGGTTTGGAATTGCCAGAGCTGATGTTGTTGAAGGAAAATTTCATTTAGTTTACGAACGAAGAGCTGCTCTTGACGATGGGACTGTTCCAATTCAAGACTATTGGGATTTAGGAGAAGAAGTCTCTAAGGCTTTGGGTTACAAAAAAATAGTTGTAAAACCAGGCACCTACAAAGTTGACTTCTCTAAATACCCGGAATTTGGCGAAACATTTTTTGAGGCTGAACTTCAAAAGTAAAAAGTTGATAAAAGACCGTTATTAATGCAACTCATTTTGACGGTCTTTTATTTCTAATTTCTCATAAAAGAAAAAATGAAAAATAACACTTATCTGTTGTTTATATTTTTATTATATGTTTTAACAAGCTGTTCTGCTATTCTTGGCGTAAAAGAACCCGAAAAAATATCAAAACAAAAAGCAATTAAATACCTTAATAAACATAAGTTAGATACTTGTGACATTATTTTTCTAAAATATAATTATCTTGACACTCTGAAACAGGTAGCTTTTAAACCTGGTTGGGAGGTAGGTTTTAGACCTATTCAATTTAAAATATTTAATAAGTTTGGTAATTTAATTTTTCAATACAGTTCGTGTGAAGGACCATTGAAAAACACTTCAATATTTGATACTTTCCCACCAAAAAACATTAGTCCAATTGACACTTCCTATACAATCGAAAATGAACAGTTATTAACAGTTGAAAAACTAACAATTAAAGAACATACAGACTATGTTGCAGTTATATATTGGGCTACATACACTGGAATAATTGGAAGGAAATTTTTAAAAAAGATTAACAAGTTATTAAATAATCAAGATGTTACAATTCAAATTTACAAGTTAAATACGGATTATATTATTGAAGAATAGGCTACACATAACACGGGTTTTGCGTCAGGCGGGGTGACGTGCAAACTTGGAGCTTTGTGCTTCTATTCAAGTTCAGTGCAAGTTGACAGTTTTGTGCTCCGAAACCCGCCCGAACGCAAAGCCCGAAACCGTTAACCGCAGCAAGAATAGGATGTTCTTTTACATAGTCATAGGCAGTCTGGTTAGAAGGCGCAACAAAAAATGGCTTCCAGAACCGATACATAGAAGAAGAAATTTCGTAGTATTGGAAGAGGAAGGCCGGGATAGCTCTTTGGTTTATTAAAACGATGGAGTTGGCGTAGGAGATATTGGTGATATAATGGTCTGGGCAAGTGATGAAGGTGTTTGCGAGGGTTTTTAGTAAATGATTAGTAGCCGGACTTCACGAGTATGATCTTAAGGAAGAAGAATAAATTATCCTGGTGAGATCAAAGGGCTGTCCAGGTGGCGTTAAAAGAAATGAAATGATGAAAGGGCCATTAGGAACATCATCAACGGTTTTATTTTCAAGCGATTAGAAAGAATGCCGCGGTTAACAACGTGTATAAAACATTGGGATTCAGGGTGTTATTCAAAGGATCAACCCCGCGCGGGCGAAAGTGTAAGCGGATAGGAATGAATCCCGCAGCTCCCAACGTTTCATACACGGCGGCGTTATAGGGCATTTTAAATGACGACAATGAACCCATATAAAGACAAAGACCTGAGAAAATTTATTGAGTCAATTCCACAAGAAGAAGTTGACAGACAAACACGTTTACAAGCAGAAAATAATGCACGCGTTTATAAAGAGTTTACTGACGGACTAAAAATTGGGAAATGCTTTTTGTGCGGTGGACAGATGAATTCTTTCGAAGAAGGACGACCTTGCTTCCATTGGTTTACTTATCCGACAGGAATAAAAAAGAAACATTTTGAAAATTATCTAAAAAATCCAATCGGGTTCTTTCAGCTTGACAGTTATTTTCGTTGGCTTGCAAATACAGAAAAACCGATTGCTAATATAAATGACCTTAAAGACGAAACATCTTCATCTTCATATCTTGAAACTACATACAAGTATAAAAATATAGAATGGGCGTTTTCAATTGGACACACTGACAAAGAAGGACACCCAAACGCACAAGTTGGCTCAACTCCTCATTATCACATTCAGATGATGGTTGACGAGAGAATTTTTTTAAAATTCAATGACTTTCACATTCCATTTTCTGACGGTGATTTATTTACCATAACTATGCTTGACCAAGCACCCGACAAAGTTAAGTTGGGTCATTCATATGGACACGGTATTGGAATTTTAGAAGACGAAGAAAATTTAGACATTATTGATGATGCAATGACAATTACAGATGATATTGAAAATGCACCATTCAACAGACAAACATTAATTGAAGCTCCCGAAGGACAAACAATTTCAGGAGAGATTATACAACAAGCAATTGACGAAAGTAAGCGAACAAAAAAGCCGGTTGGGAAAATTTTGCAGCGACTTTTATCTGATGCTAAAATCACTACAATTCTAACACCAGGAGACGGTGTTCCTAAAATGACAAAACGAAGTGGTAAAAAATAATTAAAATCAAGAATATGTGTAAACACTTAATCATTAATTCAAACGGGACAGGACAATGTGGTCTCGCATCTCAACATGGTTGTCCGCCACAAATTAAAAGCAACATTAGGGAAGCTTTTAAAGACGCTGCATTAAGAAATCACCCTGAATTAAGTAAGGGTTTAGGGATAGCTGGCGGACCTCCCAATTGTATGTTTTACAATTCACCTTATGTTGCATGGAGTGACTGTCCAGAATACAAACCTTGACAAAATGAAAGAAGGAAAAACGCCCTATAACAGCACCTACAAGAAATTGGCGGTTCAGTGGTTAAATGAAGCTTTGTGCCTCGTATCAAGTTCAGTAGTGGCAGACAGTTTTCGTCTCTGAAATCGCCAACTTCTTGTAGCCGCAAAACGTTAACCGCAGCAAGAATAGGATGTTCTTTTACATAGCCATAGGCAGTCTGGTTAGAAGGCGCAACAAAAAATGGCTTCCAGAACCGATACATAGAAGAAGAAATTTCGTAGAATTGGAAGAGGAAGGCCGGGATAGCTCTTTGGTTTATTAAAACGATGGAGTTGGCGTAGGAGATATTGGTGATATAATGGTCTGGGCAAGTGAAGGAGGTGTTTGCGTTGGTTTTTAGTAAATGATTAGTAGCCGGACTGCACAAGTATGATCTTAAGGAAGAAGAATAAATTATCCTGG
>JBEHWO010000509.1:0-4699 GCA_040217695.1 Vulcanimicrobiota bacterium
TCAGAGGTAAGATCTGACATTAATGAAGTGGAAGATTCTTTTAATAATACAATAAGAGTGAATGTTCTGGACTTTATAGAAAAATATAAAGATATTATAAAAGATAATGACGGTGAGATGTACAGAACTATAAAAGATATGAGACAGGCTTCGGAAATTTTAAAATATCTGATAAGTTTTGTCAGAAATAAAGGTAAGGTATATCTTTTAATTGATGAATATGATAATTTCACCAATACGATAATTTCCTCTCATGGTAAAGAACGATATATGGCAATAACTCATGGAGAAGGTTTTTACAGGCACTTTTTCAATGTAATAAAAGCCGGGACAACCGGCTCGGATGCGCCTGTATCGAAGCTATTCATAACAGGTGTATCACCTGTGACAATGGATGATGTAACCAGTGGATTTAATATAGGATATAATATAACGACTGCTCCTTCATTTAATGAAATGGCAGGTTTTACAGAAGAAGAAATAATAAATTTACTTACTTATTACAGAGGAGAGGGATTAATAAAAGAGGTGCCGGAGAAATTAATAGAAATAATGAGACCCTGGTATAATAATTATCTCTTTTCTGAAGACAGGGAAGAAAAACTATATAATTCCGATATGGTTCTTTATTTTATCAGTGAATATATTACCCGTAATAAAATTCCCAGGGATATGCTGGATCAGAATATAAGAACAGATTATAAAAAATTGAAATACCTTATAATAACAGATATGGAAGGTCGTTATATGGTAAACGGTAATTTTGATAAATTAAAAAAAATCCTTGAAGAAGGTCATATGTCGTGCGATATAGTAAGAAGTTTTCCTGTAGACAGAATAATAAATCCTGAGAATTTCATATCTCTTTTATATTATTTCGGCTTACTGACAATAAAAAGTATGTATCGCGGTAAAATGTTACTTGCTATCCCGAATGAAGTAATAAGGCAGTTATATTATGAATATATAAGGGATGCTTATTATGACACAAAAGTATTTAAGATAGATTTATATAAACTGGGGGAATTATTTGGTAATATGGCCTATGAAGGTAAGTGGGAAGACCTGTTTGTATATCTTTCCGATGAGATGAATAAACAGGCTTCGTTAAGGGATTATATTCAGGGAGAGAAATCAGTTCAGACTTTTCTCCGGACTTATCTTAACATATCCAATTATTATATCACCAGGAGTGAAAGTGAATTAAATAAAGGTTACTGTGATATATTACTCCTTCCCAATCTGATTAATTTCCCTGATATGGGTTATTCCTACCTTCTGGAGATAAAATATATATCAGTAACGGATTACAGTGAAAGTAAATTGAAGTGTAAAATCCTTGAGGCAGAAGAAGAGCTTGGAAGATATGAAAAAGACAGAGATTTAAAGCAATTTACAGGTGATACGAAGCTTTTGAAAATAGTACTTGTTTTCTGCGGAGTTGAGTTAAAGTATAAAGGGATTTTCCTTAATCCCGAAAATCTCCCCCAATCCCTGTCAGAAAGAGAGGTTTAACCATTGCAAGATAAAGATCTCATTATAGAAGAACAGAAAAGAGAAATAGAAGAACTCAGAAAATTAAAAACAGAATTTCAGAGAAAAGGAAAAATAGAAGAACTCGCCACCAGAATATCTACAAGATTTATAAACCTTCCCCTGGAAGAGATTGAAAGTAATCTAGAGGCTTCTTTAAAAGAAATAGTCAATTTTGCCGGCCTTGAGACCTGTACTGTTAATCTCTATCCTGATGGCAGAAGAATCAAAAAAATCTATTATTATGGCGTGCCTTTAAAAGGTTTTGACTGGCAGGAAAAAGTTGATTTTATGATGGATATGGATATCAGCCAGTTTACCTGGGGGTATGGAAAGCTAAAAAACTTTGAAACCCTTTATGTGCCTGATATGGATCTCCTGCCTCCGGAAGCGGAAGAAGATAAAAAAGCATGGCAGGCTATGGGCATGCTCTCACACCTTACCATCCCTCTCTGTATAAAAAACAGGCTCACAGGTCATGTGGCTTTTGTCAATTCAACCAGGGCTATATCATACAGCAAAGAAGAACTGATGCTTCTTAAACTCATAACGGAAATCATCGCAGGAGTCCTTGACAGAAAGGATATGGAAGAAAGAATCCTCTACAGAGTTGGTATTGAACACCTTGTTACATCAATTTCGTCCCGTTTTATTTCTATTATTTCTATTATATTAAGCCTGTAAAAAAGATCTTCTCTGAAAGTTCCGTTCAGGACTTTTTTCCTGAGATCCTTGTTTGTGGCAACAATTATACGCACATCTACAGTGAAGGTATTTTCGCTTCCTACTGGTGTGATTTCTTTTTCCTGAATAACCCTGAGGAGTTTCATCTGCATTTCAACTGAGTTGTGTTTGAGTTTTTTTAATACTTCATAACCGTCTATGCCAGGCATAATAATATCACATATTATGAGTGAAGGAGAGTGTTTTTCTGCAAGATTAAGCCCTTCCTGACCACTGGTTGCTTCATATACCTGAAAACCTTCAATGGAGAGAAAAGAATTTATCTGTTTTTGTAATGATTTACTGTCTTCAATTACAAGATTTTTTTTCATTGTTTACCGATTAGAATGAGTATGTAATGTTACTATTAAATATATATTCATTTATATACTATTCCTTCTGTAAATAAAAAAACATCTCCATGGAGATGTTTTTTATTTATTCTGTGACTGTCCGGATATAGTTCTTTTATTCGGAAGTCACTCTGTCCATATTCTGTTTATGCATTACACTGTGATGTCTTCCGTAAAGAAGATATATAATAAAACCTATGAAGAGCCATAAAAAAAGCCTGAGCCATGTCATCCATCCCAGATATACCATCATACCGAGATTGAATGCTATACCAAGGAAAGGAACGACAGGAACCCACGGGCATTTGAATGGCCTCGGGTGGTCGGGCCTTACATGTCTCATAAGCCATACAGATGCGCATACTATAACAAATGCAAGTAATGTGCCTATATTTACGAGATAGGCAAGATCCTCAAGAGGAACAAGGGATGCTCCGAGAGAAACTACTACTCCCATCAGTAATGTAGCCCTGTGAGGTGTTTTGAATACAGGATGAACTACTGCAAATATATGTTTCGGCATGAGACCGTCACGGGACATGGCAAGGAATATTCTGGGCTGGCTGAGCATCATAACGAGAAGGACACTTGTAATACCTGCAATGGCTCCCAGAGATACGATAAATACGATACTGTTCCATCCAACTGCTGAAAAAGCTGATGCCACTGGAGCTTCAATGTCAATCATCTTGTATGGTACCATACCTGTCAGCACTCCTGCCACAAGTATATAGAGTAATGTGCATATGGCAAGAGATGCTACAATACCTATGGGAACATCCCTTTTAGGATTGACTGCTTCTTCTGCATGGGTTGATATTGAGTCAAACCCTATATAGGCAAAAAATACATAGGCAGCTCCTTTCATAACCCCCGGGAATCCGAATTCAGGAGGTATAAAGGGATGCCAGTTTTTAGTATCTATAAAAAATGAACCTGCTATTATTACAACAAATACTATGGCAACCTTGAATATAACCATGGCAGAATTAAATCCCGCACTTTCTCTTATACCCTTTACCAGTATGATGGTTATTATCCATACTATTAAAAAAGCAGGGAGGTTAAACCATGAGCTTACAGGGGCACCGCTTCCTATATAGGCGCCCTGAACCATGGCCGGTAAATGTGTTACTATATGTTTTGTCGTAAGAGGATCATTTGTGAGAAATGCCGGAACATGAAGATTGAATACTTCAAGGAGTTTCAGGAAATATTTTGACCACCCGTGGGCAACTGTGGCCGAGCCTACCGCATATTCCAGGATGAGATCCCACCCTATAATCCAGGCAAAAACTTCACCCAGAGTGGCATAGGCATAGGTATAGGCACTGCCAGCTACGGGTGTCATGGCCGCAAATTCTGCATAACAGAAGGCGGCAAAGGCACATCCAAGGCCTGATACTATGAAAGAAAGCATAAGAGAAGGACCTGCCATGGTTTTGGCAGTAAGTCCTACAAGAACGAAGATACCTGTGCCTATAATAGCTCCCACTCCGAGACTTGTAAGGGCAACAGGCCCGAGAATTCTTCTCAGCCTGTGCTCGCCGCTGTCCATTTCTTCCTGGAGCATTTCAAGGGATTTTGTGGCAAACATCTGTTTAAATAGCATAATATCCTCCCTCTAATTCACTTTAAAACTGTCAGCAACAGTTCTGAATGTTTCTTCGAATTTACTGAAGTTATCTTCATTGGCAGAACCTGTGATTATATAGGCGGAACCTTTATTTAATATACAGGTCTGAAGAGTTCTTGATGTAAAAGTCTGACCCGGTATGGTGAATACATAATCTACTACTGCCTGATAGGCAGCTGTTCCGTTTATGGTTTTCTCTATGTCAGACATGACTGTTGCACTCTTTAAGATATCGGTTCTGTGATTGAATGCCGTAAAAACATATTCTACAGGTGTAATAGCTTCAACCCTGCAAAGGGGAACTATTATATCAATATCTTTCTGTTTGAAATTCAAACCTTTCAATTTATTAACAAAATCTTCTTTTTTTATTATAACCTTTATCTGTGACATAGCAGTTGCCATAACTGCATCAATTTCCGCTGTATTAAAGGATAATTCCTCCAGCTTTTTT
>JBEHWO010000510.1:0-4699 GCA_040217695.1 Vulcanimicrobiota bacterium
AGCAAGTTTGAGAGATTTCAGGTGAATCTTATGGGCTTCTTCAAGATTGCCATATCTGTCCATTACCATGCCGGTAAGAAGGGATAAAGTTATTTCAATATCTTCGTTTTTAATTTTTTTATTATTTATATCCAGGGCTTTTTCAAAACACTGCAATGCTTCTTCATAATGGCGCAATTCGAAATTAATCTCTCCTTTAACTTCCAGGGTTTTAATATAGGTCAGGAGATCTCCTGTCATATCAGAATTTTTAAGATTTATATCAAGCAGCTCCATAGCCTCTTTATAATTCTGTAATCTCATATAACATTTTGCCCTGAGAATGATAATTTCTGACATAAGAAGGCTATCCGATTCACATACTGTTTCTTCAAGTAAATTAATGGATTCTCTGTAATGTTCATTCATAAAAAGAAGATCTGCTTTCATAAGATCTATTTTTACGCTTCTATATCTTTCCGGTATTTTATCAATATAAAGTTCCAGTTCCCTCAACTGAAGATACATCATCATTTCATACATTATATTCTCAAGTATTTCAACAGATTTTTCCATATCACCTGATTGTATAAAATGATAGAAGGCTTCTTTTGCATGAATAAGCTTTTTCTCATTATCTGTAATACTGTCATAATAGAGGGCACACTGTCTGTGAATTGAAGCTTTTCTGTCTTCCGAGAGATGGGAAGTGCAG
This sequence comes from Vulcanimicrobiota bacterium, assembly GCA_040217695.1. Taxonomy (GTDB): domain Bacteria; phylum Vulcanimicrobiota; class SpSt-956; order SpSt-956; family JAKJGF01; genus CALARM01. Next base: position 695 of record JBEHWO010000510.1, read on the forward strand.
AAATGTCTGAGAAGGTCATGAATAAGATAGGTATTTTCAGAATATCTGTTAAGGAGAAATTTCTGCTGCAGACTGTTTATCAGGCTGTCAGGAGCAGGTTCGGAACAGACATAATGGAAAGCTTCTCTGTATACAGGCAGACGGAACAGGGAGAAGGAAAAGAGTAGTTCCCTTTCTTTTTCATTCAAAGTACTGATTGCCTGTGCCAGATAATCTTCATTACTTTCCATAAAGCCGGACGGGTCGTCCAATAAATCCCTTGCAGTCCTTTCTCCGAAAAACATTGTACAGAGAAGGGTTTTAATGAGGAAAGGATGTCCGTGGGTGATCCTGTTAAAATCATTGATTAATCTCTGTTCCAGTATATCTGTCTGTTCATGTAAATCCAGCAATTGTTTAATCAGAAGCGTGGCATCACTGTTATCCAGGCCATAGAGTTTCTGTTCGAATATTTCAAGCCAGCAAAGAGGCGATACTTTCGGTCTTTCCCTTGATAGAATGATTACCTTTGAACTTTTAAGATATTCAACAAATTTCTGAAGTAAAATGACTCCGTCGGAACTTTTTAATTTCTGATAATCATCTATAAAGATCACAGATGAATTTCTGTTCAGTATATCTATGAGATAACTGATCCTCTCATCTATATCCATTCTTGTATCTTCCAGACACTGTTCAAAAAGATATTCTTCTTTATATTTAAGCCATCTGCTTATTTCATAAAAAAAGTTTTCCAGTGACCACTCTTCTTTACACACCATCCAGCAAATATTTCCGTTATTAAATTCTGTATCGTTATTGATCATATCTGCCAGCGATAAAGCCAGTGATGTCTTACCAATGCCTGCTATTCCATCTATCAGAATGACATTTTGACAGTTAAATCCCTTTATAAGTCTGGCCAGTTCTTTTTCTCTGCCTACAAAAACAGATGGGGCTTTCGGAAAAGTAAAATCAAGAATATTATTCATTTCCTGTTCCTCTGTCAGTTATGTTTAAGATCCGGATTTAGCCGTACCATATATTACACCCCGGAATTTTCTTCCTGCTTGTTATCAGTCTCTTTTTTAGAAGCCAGAGACGGTTTCGGCGGTTCCGGAGGAGGAGGCGGAACAGGTACCTTTAAGTCTGTATCTTCCTTTCCTTTCTTTAAATGAACGGAAGCAGAAATATGTTTCGGCTTGAAATCACTGAGTTTTTTAAAATCCATTGGAAAATACACCTGCCTTGGATTATAATCGTAACGCGTGATGCGTGACGGGTGACAGTTTTTTATTGAGCCATATATTTACTGAGGTGAACATAAATAACACATATATGCTCTCGTTACGCGTGACGGGAGGGAAACCTTTATTACATGCTTATGCTCAGATCAGTAAATCTAGAGTAAGTACAAAAAGTAATATCCGAAAAAGATTAAGTAGCTATTTACCTATTGCGAGTATGTAGAGAAACTTTAGGACAAAACTTTTTAGAACTACTCTATAAATCTTTCTGTCACCCATATAAATATAATACTTTTTTGGATTACATACAAGTTACAAATTGATTACAAATTAATTTGGATAGTGTTTTTTACGACAGGTAGATTTCACTTCTACTGGAAATTGCACTTGATTTCATAAATCTATTAATTTATCTGAGAATCGTAACACGTAACGCGTGACGCGTGACGGGAGGAACACATTCTGCACCACCGCATCATACATCAATCAAGGAGACCTTTTATCCAGGATATAACTCCGGGGAAAGGGGAATTTTTTATTTCATCCATGAGCTTCAGCCCTTTATCATGCCAGAGGCCGTCAGGATTTTCATCCATATATTTTTTTAAAACATTTATGCTCTTTTTAATTCTCCCTGACTTAAACAGAATAAGAGCTTCAAAAAAATCCTTTTCTTTATATCCCGGATTAAGCATTAAAGCTTTTTTATACTGTGTCAGAGCCAGGTCTTTCGAGTGCTGTTCGAGTTTCTTCCCGTACAAATAATAAAGTTCTATGAGTTTATGCTCTATGTCTTCGTCCTGGCAGGATATATAAATTTCATCATATAGCTCTATAGCTTCCTGATATTTTTTCAAATTTGTCAGGATTTCGCCGTATAACAGCTGAAATTTCATATCATCTCCTTTTACTTCAAGGACTTTTTTCATATTCTCTTCAGCTTCTTCATAATTCTTAAGCCCCATAAGTATTTTCACGTAAATCACTCGAAGATTTACATCTTTCTTTCTTATTTCTAAAGCTTTTTTCATATAGGTTTCGGCTTCGAAATATTTTCCGTCTATTTCATAGAGAACAGCAAGATGGACATAGCATTTCAGCATATTTTTATTTTCAGCGAGATTTACTATAAGTTCTTCTACCGTATCAAAATATAAATTTTTATCTTCAGGAAACCTGTCTCCGTAAAAATCCATATTCTTACCGAGAAAAAGAGCAAGAAAATCCATAATATTTTTTTCCGTAAGATCACCCAGTGCCTGGAGAGCACTTTTCTGAACGGCAGGGCTGGGATCTTTAATAAGTCTGCCAATATCTTTTATAGCTATTCTGGCGCCTATCTTTGCAAGAGACGCAGGTGTATATCTTCTTATAATTTCATCAGGGCTGGAAAGCATTTTTATCAGAGGTTCAATAACCCTGTCGTCTTTAAAATTACCCAGCAAGTCTACTATTTTCCTGCGTTTTTCTTTAAATTCCTCCATAGTCAGAAGTTTGACAAGAGGTTCCAGAGCCCTCAGATCCTGTTTTTCAGCCATTTCTATGACTCTATCCACATCAGAGGCAGAAGAAATGATAAAAGCAGTTTCCTTAACCTGTTCTTTTGGAACTCTTTTCTGGGCAAAAAGTCCTTTTTTACTGGTGGAAATCTCTTCATTTATAAGTCCTTTTCTTACTTCTTCCAGATCTCCGCTATCATCATTAAATTCTCCCAGATCTCTTTTACCTTCCAGAACTTCTTTCATCTCCAGTGCAGAAGAAAAACGATTTTCAGGATAAAGACTCAGTGCTTTTTTTACAATACCTTCAAGCCAGGAAGACACATCCGGTCTTGTTTCTTTCAGGGGAGGAAATTTCAGAGGCCCCGGCTGCACAGCAGTCAGGAGGAAATACATAACAGCTGCAAGACCATAAAGATCACTCCTTGGCTCAGGCTGTCCCTGGTACTGCTCAAGAGAAGCATAGCCCATAGTTCCTACAATAGTTTTTTCAGTGCTTGTATCAGGATTTACAGGCCTTGCAAGCCCAAAATCTATGAGCATTATTCTTCCGTCATTACAGAGAAATATATTGGACGGTTTTATATCTCTATGAAGTATGGGCTTTGGCTTTTGATTGTGCAGATATATGAGAATATCACATACATCTATTCCGATTTTTACAACAAATTTCTCATCTATACCCGTATTATTACATTTAACTGTCAGATAGGTGAATAGATCTATACCATCGAGATAATCCATTATAAGATAATACCGGTTTTGATGGGTAAAATAATCTGTAACCCTGGGTATGCCATTATGTCTTAAATCGGCCAGGAGCTTGGCTTCTTCCATAAAGCGTTTTTTCATATATTCCAGATCTGTTTCTTCCTGATTGAGCATTTCTTTTATTGCACAGAGCTGGGTTAAACGGGTATCAAAACCTTTATATACTGCTCCCATACCTCCTGCCTTGATGGACTGCTTTATTTCATAACGACCGTCAAGAACAATGCCGGGTTTGAACCATTTTACTCCGTATGTGAGACAGTAAATACAATTGCCATCACCATCAAAATCTTTATGACCACATTTAATACATGCTTCAGACATTACTTATATTCTCTTTCTGCTATGAGCCATTACAGTGTTTCTAAAAAGAAAAACCTCAAAGTATATTCATCAGTGAGTAATGGTAACACTCATTGTTCACTGCATAATGGTTTTCGGACATTACTTTTTGTAAATACTATAGTACCGCTTCAGGTAAAAAGGTGTCCAAAAAAATTATGTATCAT
>JBEHWO010000511.1:0-4651 GCA_040217695.1 Vulcanimicrobiota bacterium
AAAGCTTTTCCAGAACTCCATATTTTTTTAATTGACTGTAAGAATCTTTGATTATATGTAGAAGTTTCAATTTTGCATCATCACACTGATCTTCATAGTATCGGATAATATATTCTTTAATATAACCTATACGGGAGAGCCTTTCTACTTTTAATGTATCTTCAAAAAAATCCCGTAAGTCTCCTTCTAAAATCTGACTGTTTATTAAATTATCAAGTTTTAACACATCCTGAAACTGCTCATCATTTGATATATCTGCCCCTGGAGGTAGTAATAATGGTAAATCTTTGTCATCAATAGCCCCAAGATTACCTTTTTCTGTTAAAACAAAGGGTAATTTCCTTAAATTTTCACGTTCTGTTTTACCAAGACTCTGCTTGTTTTTATAAAAATATTCATAGATTTCTTTTAATTTTTCTATATTATTAAAAATGATATGAGCAGAATTTAATGGCATACGTTCAGTAAAATAGTTCTGTAATAAGGAAATCATAATAGAAGGTGTAAACCATTTAATACCACTGTAGGACAAAAGTCGTGAATACTCCTGATCAGTCTGAATTTTCGTATTAACAAAAGCCAGCCCTGTGCCATCTAAAAGTTTACGAAGATCTGAATAGGCAAGATATATATTACCGCCAAATTCGTGTAAAATTTCACTTTCATCAGGACATAATGCAATTCCTTTCAGGTTTATTTTAATATCAGAAGCCTTATTTTTTATTAAATAATCATAGATATAAGTTAATTTTTTCCAGCTATTTACAGAGAAATGAGCTTTTTCAATAAGTTTTCCTTTACATTCTGGCGATATTTCTTTAAGATAATCAACAATATTTACTATATTTATCTTTTTCAATTTTTTTTCAAGTATATCATAATGTTTACTCTGAAAAGCTTCATCAACCAGCCATTCATCAGTTCCTTTTAAGATATTTCTTTCATATTCTCCTGCCAGGGAAATGCTATGCTTTCCAAAAGCATAAAGTTCTTCGTCCATATCCAGGCATAGTGGAACACCATCGAGGGAATTTAAGAAACTGTTTTTACCTGTAATTGTTTTCTCTTTAGCAACAGTTTTTGCCATATAGTAAAATACTGCATCTAATTTTTTACGATTATTTATAATAGCCGGAGCATCAGAGAGAGAAATTTCATCTGGAATCTCTTTTTTCAGATAGCGTAAATAATCCTGAAAATAAAAGGTATGAAAGTTATTGAAAAAGTCTTTTATTTTTTCAGGTATACTTACAGGAGCTATTCCCGGCAGATAATCTTCAGTCATTTTACGAATTTCCTGATCATAAGGCCAGTAAACTTTCCCCGGTAAAGTCCATTTTTTATCAGTTGTTTTTATTTATGGTATATCTTTTGCCTTCTCCCGAAATTTTTTTACAATTGCTTTTAACATCTGAAAATCTCTATTATATTCTACCGGTAAGAGACGATAGAAATTTTCCGGAGAAGAGCTTTCATCTCTTATATATTCAAGATTTGAAGCGAACAATGTACCGATACTATTAATAACTTTTCTATTCCAGTCCCCTTTGGCACTGTTATCGGCTACTATGGTAATCCTGTTTGTATCAGGGAAAAAATCACCGTTAATATGAAATGGCAAACCTGTATGAATACCTGTAGGGAGAAAATTATAAAGAGTGCCGGGAAAATAATCCATAAGAAATGGCTTTTCAGGCCCACAGGCAAAAGATATGAAAGGCGTCTTTATCTCTATGCCGTCATCACGTATAAAACCCTGAAGAAGAGAACTTTTATAAAATATCCATTTATCTTCCTGTTTACCTCTTTTATGATCATAAGCTTTTAAATTCCATTCTTCTCTGATAGCTCCTGTAACTAATTTTTTGTCATTCTCACATATACGGGAAACTTCATATAAAAGTCTGGGATTTTTAATACCGTTATATACACTTATACGTTTAATATTACGAAGAAATAGAATAACACGGTATATTTCAGGAACAATGTCATCGATAAATTTCTGTATTTTTTCTTTAGACCATGGCTCTGCCTCTATATGTCTGGATATATCCGTATCTTCACTGCGCCAGGAAAAATGGAATTCAGTTCTATCAGCAATGTCAGATTTTGTAAGGCCAAGTTTATCTTTTCTCGGATCAAAAATAAGACATTTTCCGGAAGAATATACTTCAGGGAAATCTGTAATCTGATAGACAGAAAGGAAACCTGTTCCCCATGTGCCTGTTGTAGTTTTATCAAAACGTTTATTCCCGGATGCAATACGGCTTATAGCTTCAAAGTCTGTTTTAGAAAAACTGCTGTTATTTCTTACAATAAGGCGGGCAGTGGTAAAATAAAATTCTATCCAATCTGCACTGGCATCATCGGCATTCTGCACAAGTTCTCTGGCTATGGCAGCACCGCCTGCATAACCGGCTATGGATGTTCTTATCATATCAAGCTTGTCTACAGAAAATGTTAATTCATCAAGATCAATTTCTTCAGACTTTTTATTGTTAATTTTATCTTTTACCATTTCAGTAATTCACCTCTTAATAATTGCTCCCGTCCCTTTTCTAAAAACACGGGATTATTATATTCATAATTGCCCTGTCCACTTATAAAACTTGAACTTTTTTCCTCAATATAACCTTCCTGTATTAATCGTCCCATACAATAATCAAATACCTTATCTTTATCTCGTAATGTGTCAAATACGCCCCAGTATGGACAGGATCTTAATTTCTTGAGACGCCATGCCCGAAGTTCCGGCAGAGTCTGATACTGTACTGCTGAATAATCATTACCTTTTAATATATTTATTAAAGTTCCTGTCCCATAAGGATTACGTTCTTTTTCTGATTGTTCAAGATTCCATTTTATTACTTCAAGTATTGTAAATGCAGGATCAAAATAATCAGAGAAATTCGCCGTATCACGTCTCGTAATATGGCTCCACGGATATTCATATTCGGGCACACAGAGATCACATCCACCGCATTTTTTACTGTGTGTTTTCTGACCGAAATAATTTAAAATAGCTGCCCTCCTGCATTTATCTCCTTCGGAAGATGTGGAATAACGCAGCATGGACTTTAATTTTTTATCAAGTCTGTTTGCCTGTTCCATTCCATCAATATCTAATTTATAAGATTTACCGCAAAGAAGATTTCGGCCTTTATAAATTATACTGCCTTTTTCCCATGGTCTGTATAGAACCATATTCTCTACTGTCAGACGGATTAAAAGATCATCTAACACATCAGGCATAACTCCAAGTTTTATTGACGCATCCATAAGATTAATTTCTATCCTTCTGAAAGAAGGCCACGATAATTTCTCTGATGCTTTCCGGAATAATTCTGCCATAGAAGAATCCCTGTCTTTAAGATATTCAAAAATTATATCTTCATCTTCTCTTAATAGAAGGGATCCTCTCAGAGTAAAATCTGATCCCTTTTCAATAAAACCTGCCTGTTCAAGTAGATGGAGACTGACTTTTAATTTTACCTCGTCTATCATAAGTTCATTACTGAGGGATTCCGTATCCATATATATTTTATCTTCAGGTTCTTTTCGTAATCTTCTTATAATTTCATTTAACATTTCTTCTTCCGGCAACCCTGATTCAATAAAATATTTATGAACTTTTATATCTGATTTATGATAGAGTAATACACAGTAAGCTTCTTTCCCATCGCGGCCTCCCCGGCCTGACTCCTGGTAATAGGATTCTATATCTCCCGGCATATTATAGTGAATTACATAACGGATATCAGGCTTATCTATACCCATGCCAAAAGCCTTTGTGCATACGACTATATTAATATGATCATCCATAAACAGTTCCTGTACACTGTCACGGTCGGATGTATTCATACGCCCATGATATGAGCGGGCATCATAGCCTGAAGCTCTGAGCCTTCTTGCAAGAAGATCTGCCGTAACAGTTGTAGCCACATAGATAAGAACAGAATCTCTTTCTCTGTCTGCTGCCTGAAGAATTCTCATAAGAACTGAAAATCTCTGGTTCTTTGTACGAATAGGATTATAGCGAGATGTTTCATTATAAACTATAAAACGTAATTCAGGCCTGTCAAAAGAAGCTATTACTTCTACTGTATTTTGCATATTCAAAGCAAAGACTATTTCTTTACGTATATAAGGAGTGGCTGTTGCAGTAAAAGCAGCAATAGGAGGCTGAGTCTTAAGATATTTGAAAAATTTTGGCAGATATAAGAAATCAGGTCGAAAGCTCGGTCCCCACATAGAAACACAGTGAGCTTCATCAACAACAAGCTGTATGACATTGACATCTTTAATAGCATGAATAAGATGGGGATCTCTTATACGTTCCGGGGAAATATAAACCAGTTTTACCTTTCCGGCACGCATACGTGACAGAGTTTCTTCTTTTTCATCGGCAGGCTGACCGCTGTATATGGCACTGACAATTTCTATACCACGAGCATTCATTGATTGAACCTGATCACGCATCAGGGCTATAAGAGGAGAAAAAACAATAGTAACTCCATCTCTTAAAAGTGCAGTTAATTGAAAACATAATGATTTACCTGAACCGGTTGGAAGGAGTGCAAGAACATTATGTCCGGCAAGTATGGCTTTAATTACTTCTTCCTGTTCATTACTTCGGAAATCTTTTAAACGA
>JBEHWO010000512.1:0-4640 GCA_040217695.1 Vulcanimicrobiota bacterium
ATATTTTGCATACTCAACGATACTTTTTGCGTAATCACGCACTAGCATATTTGGATAAATATATTCATTCTTAAAAAACACATCATATACGTATATTGCTAAAGCCTCAATTTTGTTGATTTTTTGTTCAGCTACAATGCATCCAAATGCTACAGCATATAAGCGTTCAATTACATATGGGTCATCTACATCCTTATATTTATCTAATACTGAAATCAATATATCAATTTTCCCACTTAGCAAGTTAACAAGTGCTTTAGTTGTTTTATCTCTTAAAGTATTATTTGATGATATTAAAAACGTTGCTAACATAATAGCTGCTAACCGAACCGTGCCTTCTAAAGCATTATCTGTATTCTTTTTTGATAAACACCAATCTAACAATCTATTGATTGAGGAGCCTTCTTCAAAATAGAGATCATCAAATAGCGGAATAAATGCTGCATCTCGATCTGGCATTGGAAAATCTAGAATGTACTCAACTGTACGTTCTGCGTTTAAACTATGTCCCACTTTCGAGGAAATTAGCACAAGCACATCAAACAATTTTTTAAAGCCAATTCCGGATCTTAAAACCACATTATTAATATAGTTCATGACCTTCTGAGATATCGTATCCGGTTTTCTCCATTTTAATGAGTTACAAAAAGCATTTATTATATTCGAATTACGTTGATCTTCCTCGAATATCTCGAACAATTCATACTTGGCATTTTCAGACATAGCAATAGCTAAAGCTTCAAGAATATCACCATATCCCAGTAGTCTCTGATATTTTAAACGAAACTGTTCAATCCCAATGCCATCTAGTTCTTTAGTCAACAATTTTGCATATAAATAATCATATAGCTTTTCATAAGTAACATAGATACATTCTTCATTGTTATAGTTTTTATTTTGTGTAAGCACACCATTTGAAAGCAATTCATCAAGTAAAGGTTTTTTTATATTATATCTATATTCTATATCAATTATTATTTCAACTGCGCTACTCAAAGGTATAAGATTATTACCAAGCTCAGCATCCTGTTCGTACAAGACCATTTTATTGATAACTTTTTCTACAATATTGATATGTCTACTATACTCACATATTTCTGATATTCGTAAATTTATTGATAGTAAGTAATTTGTATATACATCTGTAAAACTAATTTTGGATAAGTCTATTCTCCTATTTTTGAACCCTTCACATAACAATCTTAAGAACAAAGGATTTCTGAACTCTTGCTCTGAAAAAGGTATGTCAGCAAATTGAATATTATAAAACTCGAAATACTTTCTTATTGCATCATATTCAATAGTTGAAAATCCTTGATGATTTACTTTTACAAACTCATTTTCTAAATTTCTGTTATCAGCAAATAGTGGTTCTACATACTCAGATCTAATTGAAACGACTAAACCAAGCCAAGGAAATAACTTGGATTTCTCAACCATACCAGCCAAATAATCTTTCCAAATTTTTTTACCATTGCCTTCGTTAAGGGCATCAATAAATATAATAATTCGAGAATTATTTTCTTCAGCAATTTGATTTAATGCTCTCAAAAGCTGCTCTGAGGAACATTCAAGCTCAAGCATTTTTAAAATATCTATAAATGGATCATTATTTTCTTTGAAATGCTGACCAAGGAACAGCAATGATCTTTTTCCTTCAGAATTTCTTTTCATTATTGTATCAGCAATAATATGTGATTTGCCAATACCGCCCTCGCCATATAATAAAACGTAAGGATTATTGACAGCTCTTATTTCGCTCGAACTTAAATAGACTGTGTAGTTATAAAGCATGCTATGTGCTTTATTCAACTTGTATATATCATTATATAGTACGTCATTATCCTCAGAAGATTTATCATTGATTTTTTCATAATTATCACTAATTTTTTTGTCGATAATACGGAGAATAGAATCTACTTCACCGAGAATATCTTCTATACGAAGAGGTTCAACTGACTCCACTTTGAATTCTTTAATGTAATTATATATTTTCCTTGCGTTCTCATTAATGCAATCGAGATACAATTCCCTTAACCCAATAAGAACTTTATCAGTATTCTCAATTAATAGTTTATAAAAACTTTCATTTCTAGCTAATGCATCAAATATATTTTTTATATTCAATTCAATATTCAATTCTGGTAAATACCGATCCCCCAAATTTTTGATTTGCACTCGGTTTTGAGTAATAAACCATTCCTCTGTTAAATCTATACTTGCATTTTCTGATTTCTTATCAGAGAATTTTTCCATTGCTCTTTCATATCCATGTGGATTTACTACGCAAGCAATATGCTCTAATAAAACTCTAAGGCACTCATGGTTTCCATATGGATAGATTATAGCTTTTGTATAATAATCATTTTCTAATTCTAGTCTTCTTGATTTTACGGCTTCAGCTTCACAAGAAATAATGGCATAGTTGCTCATACCTGCTGTAGAAATCTTACACAATAACTCAATTGGTCTATCTTTGGTCATACTGCATCCTAAAAACAACATCTCCTTGCTTGTATAGGCTTGCCTTAAAGCTTGAATCAAATCTGGATCAGTATATGCAGTTTCATACTGTTCTTTAGATAATACAATTGAAGTTTCAGGTTCTGCTATATCGCCATGAATTTTATACAATAATAGCGCCCCATCTCTGAGTGAACGATTAAGTGCTTCATAATGTCCAGGATGCGCAACTGTATAGATTTTTTCATGTAATCCATATATTTTTTCAACTACCCTATCGTAGTTGGTTGTTATCAACAAGCCATTTTCAAATATGACGGGTAATATATATACTGGTCTATGAATAAAATCAATTGCCATTCTATCTAAATGCTTTTCTCCAAAAGTATACTTTAAATGATCCGAAAACGTGATTCTTCCCATTTCAGAATATAAAAACTGTGCTTTCTCTTCGTAATTAAGAGAATCATAACGCCCTTTCTCACTTGCCGTAAGATATTGATTGAATGTACTGCTTAGAAAGCCACTCCATGAAGGATATACATTATCAAACAATACAGACATTCCGGCTCCTATATATGGGACAATACAATTTGACTGTATTTTTCTAATTAAGCAATCTATATTATTTTTATTATATGGCGGATTAAATGCCATAATTTCTTCGAAGTTCATACTATTACCCCCATTTTTATCTCACCATACATCTCTATTGTCCTAGTGATATCTTACATAATTGTAATAACACCTATATCATCTGTCTTTACACAGTTGTTTACATAGTCGAGAAATAATGTGGCAAGTTGTAATCAATAACTTATTAGCTAGTATCAATTTAAGTTCGCAAATTCATTAGGATTCTGGTTAGCCTACGCAACTCTTGATGATAATTTTTGGATCGGGTCTTGACTTAAGTATGCCCTATTTGCGGACTAGTTGTGTTTGTTATAAGCAAAAAATTACCAGCTATAAATATACCTTTTTTATTTATATCAATTATTATGTTCTTTTTTTAGAAATTTCTCTTTTCCAAGCTGCCACAGATATTTATCTAACTCTTTTAAGTTATGAGCAGTAAGGCCGAAAAAGCTGCGAAATTCCAGCAATATGTTTTTGAATTTAACATAGCCTTTCAAATCACTATTACTGAAATCATTAAATCTATAGATATCCCTAAAGTAACAAAGGAGTTTATCTACATAACTGTCATAGATGGGGTAGTCCAAAGGTTTATGGTGACTGCAATATTTTGATGCGAAGGAGTATAAGATCCTTTCGCTGCCATTATCCATTTTAACTCTGGCAATGTCATTAACTAACGTTACGTCGCCTGCAATAAGGCGGTCATCAATGTTTAATGCAACAATGTGTTTGGCAACATTAAAGGAGTAAAATATGTTGGTGCTGTAAAAGTCGTTCAATGCAGAAACTTTAATAAGGACATCGTCAATATCCTTATTCTGGGGATATATCTGGGAGAAAAGTTTATTCAATGCACTTTCCTGTAATGCATAGTTTTCTAACTTATCCCAGGATAATAAGTATTTTGCGACCTCATCGGAACTGGGACGTGGAATGTCCGGTCTTGCAATTTTCTTTTTGTGTGTATTTATAGGATGTTTTACATGTTTAATTTTGGCGGGGTGGTCAGCTCTTGCAAATTCGCTGTTGTTGTAAATGCTTCCATAATTGGAAACAAGGAACTCTTTGAATATTTCAAAAGCGCGCATATATACATATGAATCACTTTTGGGGTTCTTTCTGGATAACTTGGTAAATTCGATTTCCAATAATTCTCTTGCTTTTCTTAATGAATTTTCATCAACGAATACCTCTTCAAAACTCATGCCTATATCATGTCTATAGGGATAAAAAGCATCACTGGATATTACGCTCTTATCTTTCAAGTACCTGTAGTTGTCATTAAGATATATTTTAAATTGCTCTCTGAGCGTTTCAATTTCGGAGATATCAATCTTATCTATCAAATACGACAAACCTCCCTCAAACTTCAAGACATAAAAGCTACATTTGCACTGGTAAATTTGATTTTTTCTAACTTCCTACCATATGGCAAATGTGAATTGTATAAGTCTAATCCTTATTGGTTCTGTAAGAATCACAAGCGTTGTTTACACTGAATCGGGATAAAAATAATTGATCAATTTTTCTCCTGG
>JBEHWO010000513.1:0-4621 GCA_040217695.1 Vulcanimicrobiota bacterium
TCCTAAAGCTTTTAGACCTTTATTCTCCGATTTACCGTCTCCTTCTTTCGAGAGACTTATCAGACCTTCCAGCTCCAGTGGATCAAAGAATAATCCCTTACATTCCTTACATCTTTCTATATAAAGAGGTATATCCGAAGGTATACATACAGTATCAAGTTTTATATTGCATCTGGGACAATCCCTGTCAGATACCTTTACGATAGTAATCTCAGGTGTATCACCTTTATTTTTCCTGGAAGCTCCGCAATAAATACAGACACCTGTAAGCTCTTGAAGAGGAGCTCCGCAGTTACTGCAATCCATAGTCTCACTCCTTACTGTTTACTGATATACTTCATATAATAATTCGCCAGAAAATATTACTTTCCCCTTCATGAAGTAAATTTATATGAGAATCGTAATGCGTAACGCGTGACGCGTGACGGGAGGAACAGATTCTCATACTTTATTGTGAGCGAAACGGTCATAGCCGTTTTCAGGAGATTCATCTGTTCATTAATTCCTGTAACTTGCCGGATAAGGCTCTCATAGCAAAAGGTTTCTGTATGAAATCTATTCCTTTATCCAGTACTCCTTCATGGGTAATAACATCATGTGAATAACCTGACATATAAAGCACTTTCACACAGGGGAAATCTATTTTAATCTTCTCAAAGAGTTCTCTGCCATTCATATCGGGCATTACTACATCTGTAAGCAGTACATGAAGTTCTCCTCTGTATTCGGACATAATCTTCATACAATCCATTCCGCATGAAGCAGCCATAACAGTATATCCCTGTTTTTTAAGAAGCATGACGGTAGAATCGCGGAGAAGATCATTATCTTCCACAATCATAACTATGCCTGCACCTTTCGTCACAGACGTGACCGGTTTTGTTTCTTTTTCTTCAGAGGCGGGAATATCCATGGCAGGGAAATAAATTTTAAAGGTTGTGCCTTTCTCCGGTTCACTGTAAACCAGTATATGCCCTTCATGCTGTTTTACTATACCATATACCGTTGCCAGTCCGAGACCTGTTCCTTTACCGGGTTCTTTGGTTGTAAAAAATGGCTCAAAAATATTCTTTATTATCTCCTGTTCAATACCGGTACCGGTATCGGATATAGAAAGCATAACATACTTACCCGGCTCTATATTCTCATAAATTTCCGGGCAATCCTTATGAACTGTCACGTCAGACGTTTCTATAATCATAGTTCCTCCCCCCGGCATGGCATCCTGTGCATTTACGGCGAGATTCATAATTATCTGTTCCATCTGGCCTATATCTCCTTTTACAGGTCTGACAGAAGGTGAGAGAACAAGTTTAATATCAATATTTTCCCTGACGGTGCGACGGAGCAATCCATTAAAGGCAAGGACAGTTTCATTCACATCGACTGGCTCAAAATCCATAATCTGTTTTCGACTGAATGCCAGAAGCTGATGAACCAGCTTCTGGGCTCTCAAAGCTGCTTCATGAATCTGCTGAAGAAAGTCATTTTTTTGTTCACTGTCAGCCAAACCCTCTATAAGCATCTCATTATATAAAATGATAGGTGTGAGAAGGTTATTTAAGTCATGAGCCACTCCTCCTGCCAGTCTTCCCACAGATTCCATCTTCTGAGCATGAAGCAACTGTTCTTCCAGTTTTTTCTTTATCTCTTCAGCTTCTTTTCTTCCGGTTATATTCATCATAGTAGAACGGGTTTCAAAAAATGATCCCTTTTCATCCAGGACAGGTCTCACGGAAAGACTTATCCATATATGAAAACCGTCGGCTCTTTTCATCTGAAACTCTTCATCTCTTATAGAATAGCCTGCAAGTACTTTCTGAAATAACTTCATGGCTTTATCTCTGCCATATTCCGTATCGGCATATAAGTCAAAAATATTTTTACCTGTTAACTCTTCCTTACCGTAACCAAGCAATTCGGTGACAGTACTGTTACAGCGAATAATCTTTCCTGCAGGAGATAAGGAATAATATGCAACAGGAGCAGTTTCGTAGAGATCACGATATTTTTCTTCACTCTTCCGAAGGTCTTCCTGTGCTTTCAGACGTTCTGTAATATCCCTGACAAAAACCAGGGCTCCATTCTGTCCTCTGTAGATAAATGGAACAGCTTTAACTTCTACATTCACACCTGTTCCGTCATGTCTCAAAATCCTTTCTCTTAACATCGGAGCCTCTATTTTACTTTCATTTAACTGTTTTATACGTTCCATTACAACAGAGCGACAATCCGGATGAAATTGTTCTACTACCGGATGTTCCAGCAATTGATTTTCATCTGAACATCCAAAGAGTGACAGAGCTGCAGGGTTAAGATAGGCAAAACAACCGTTGGCCTGAATAAATATGGCATCAGGAGCAGCTTCTACAACAGCCCGGAATCGTTCATTACTTTCCAGAAGTAATGTTTCAGACTTTTTTGTGTCTGTAATATCATAGGAGAGAATAAAGATACCTTCCGGTACAGGCTGTATTCTCAGATCAAATATGGCAGCAGAACCGTCTTTATAATAAAATTCGTTTTCCATAGTGCAGGCTATACGTTCGTTCATACACAGATTCATTGCAGAAAAAAGATCCGTCTGTTCAATACCGGGAAATACATCTGCAATCACATGCCCAACCAGTTCATCCTTTGACATTCTGCCATGTTTCGCCGCACTTTGATTAACATAAATATATTTCCAGTCGAAACCTATAATCTGGCATCCTTCCAGCATATTATCCAGTGTTCCTCGAAATCTCTCTTCACTATCTCTCAGTGTATCTTCTATTTCTCTTCTCTCTGTAATATCAATATGGGTGCCAACCATACGGACAGGGGTACCATCATCTCTTCTGACAAGAAAACTTCTTGACAGGATATAAAGATAATGGCCGTCCTTATGTTTCATGCGGAATTCAATTTCTAATTTTTCATCTCTTCCTTTATGAAATTCATTTATTTTTGCCAGAGTTACAAGGAGATCTTTTTTATGTACCAGTGATTTCCATGTATCTAAATGATTATCTAATTCCTGTTCCGAATAGCCGAGCATAGATTTCCACCGGTGAGAATAATAAACCTCGTCTGTCAGAAGATTCCAGTCCCACAGACCGTCATTTGTACCTTTCATGGCCATCTGGTACCGTTCTTCATTTTTCCTCAGAGTTTCTTCTATTTCTTTATGTGAAATTTCAAAGGCTTCCAGTTCTGCGACACGCAGTTTAAGACGATTCAACTCGGAAACAAGGTAATCTGTATCTCTCTTATAATAATCTTCCACAGAAGCCATTTTTTTCACCTTCTATAAAAAATCAGGTTCCGGGTTTAATCTTCTTAACCCAACACCCCATAGCAATAATCAATCAGGGGCATATTTACCGTTATCAACACTAATTACCATAACAGATAAATTAGTAACCAGAATCTTATTCATAGTGACGCGTGACGCGAGGACAATAACCATAATTTGCCAGAGTTATTTACTTACAGTCCCTAAGATACCTGTAAATATATTTTATCATAATCTCATTAATCTTTAACAATTTTTTTATAAAAATATAGTTTATAAAATTTGACTCTTTTATAAATATTCTGTAAACTTCTATTGCAGTAATATTTCAGTATAAGATTATAGCTGATTACAGCAAATATAATGAACAAATAGTGAGTGAAAGAGTACTCACTCGAATCAGGGAGGCAAATCATGACGGATAAAAAACAGGGGAGTCTTGCTACAGGCTCAGGTAATACCCTGGAACAGACAATTACAGGCACTCTTTTAAGTAAAGGATTTACCCCTGTTAATTACGGAGAATATATAAAAAAGAAACATAACTACGGGGAAGAACTTTTGTTAAAAAACGTGCCCTATAAAACAATATACGGTCATGACGGGAAAACGGAATTTTTACTTAAGTCCCGGAAATATTCCATTGAAGTCCGCATTGAATGTAAATGGCAGCAGGCATCGGGCAGTGTGGACGAAAAATATCCCTATCTATATCTCAACTGTATTGAAGCCATGCCTGAAAAAGATATTATCATTATAATAGACGGAGGCGGAGCCAAAGAAGGTGCTGTAAAATGGCTAAAAAAAGCCGCGGAAAATCATGTATATACAGCAAATACAATTAAAAACATTAAAGTATTTAATCTAGTTGAATTTGTAAAATGGGCAAACTTTACGTTCAGATAGTTTCAGAGATATCTAATTTTTAATAACAATCTGTCTTCCCTGGACTTTACAGAAAAAAGGGCTTTTTTATCGATATAATCATAGTTTCAGAGACATCTAATTTTTAATAACAGTCTGTCTTCCCTCGACTTTACAGAAAAAAGGACTTTTTTTATCGATATAATCGATGATTGCCTCTCTGAAATTTCCCATATCGTCAGGGTTCTTTCCTTTCTGAAAAACAGAAAGTCCGCTCCCTCCCATGGCAAGAAAATCCACGATAGAAACCATGTAAATTCTGTCAGGCTCGACAGGTTTATCTCCCACTATAAGACAGGTTAGACCATATAGTTCCCTGGGCTATATCTCCGCCGTCAAGAAGAAGAACTCAGCCGGGATTTTTTTCCCTTTCTTCCTTTACAAGAGTGGAGAGATACTGAAAACCTCCGGTTCTACTCC
>JBEHWO010000514.1:0-4598 GCA_040217695.1 Vulcanimicrobiota bacterium
TAGTTAAAAGTTAAAAGTTAAAAGTTAAAAGTGAAAAGTGAGAAGTGAGAAGTGATAAGTGAAAAGTGAAAAGTGAAAAGTGAAAAGTGAAAAGTGAGAAGTGAAAAGCGAGAAGTGAAAAGTGAAAAGTGAAAAGTGAAAAGTGAAAAGTGAAAAGTGAGAAGTGAAAAGCGAGAAGTGAAAAGTGAAAAGTGAAAAGTGAGAAAAAGTGAGTCGTGAGTCGTGAGTAGGCTTAGCCTGCGCGTCACGCGTTACGCGTCACGATTATAGCATCACGCCAGTTACTTCACCGGAGTCGGAATATCCTCTTTATCTTTTAACGTAGAAAGTTTTTTCATCGCATCTCTGATAGAGTTATAATCACTGTCTTCAGCTTCCACATAGCCATCCACTCTCAATATTTTCCTCAAATCTGTTGTTTCATCGGATTTACCTATGTCCAGGAAAGCATCTTTAATTTTTTTCACATCTTCCTCCGGTAAATCACTTCTGACTATAAAACAACTGATAGGTATATCACCTGTTTCCATTATAACAGTGAGATCTTTCTGATATTTTTTGGCTTCCGGCGAGTCAAAGACAAAGCTTGATACGACTCCTCCGTCAACATAGCCATTATAAATAGAAATAATTGATGATATATGGTCATCAAGAAAAACAACGTGGGAAAAATAATCTTCAAGTTTTGCTACTCCAAGGTCAGCCATCATTACCCTGGGGAAAAGATAACCGGATGTAGATTTTTTATCTACAAAAGCAAATTTCTTACCTCTTAAATCATCAAAATTTTTCAGGCCGCTGTCTTTTCTCACTACAATAAAACTTTTATAGGTATCTTTACCTTTTTCCACTGTTTTAACGACAGGAATTACATTCAGTTCTTCTTTTAATTTTACATAAATAAATCCGCTTACAGAACCGATATGAGCCTCTTTTTTTTCAAAAGCTTCAATAATATTTCTATAATTTTTTCTTTCATCAACTTCAATGTTTATGCCAGTCCTGCCGGAAAGATATTCTCCCAGGGCCTGCCATCTTTCAACCATATAATGTTTGCCACCGCCTGCTATATAAACCATCTTCAATAAATGTCCTCCATTGACGGATGGCTTCGGAGTTAATGAAGAATGATGGGGCACATTATGATCTTTTTCTCTGCATCCTGTAATCAATAATGAAATCAGTAAAAAAAATACAGATATTTTTTTCATAACCCTATTATTCCTTTCCGTGATAATGTCCTCCCAGAGGTCTTTTGAGAGGTATGCCGTTTCTTCTCGGATATTTCAAAGGAGCGGGAGAAATCTTCTTTATGACTATTAATCTCTTATCAATGTTGTCATATGGTAACTTAACAGGTTTTATATCCAGAATTTCTCCTCCCAGTATCTTCAGAGACTGTGCCGACAGGTCAATTTCTTCGGAATACTTCTTTCCTTTCTGGGCAATAAAGATACCTCCTGTTTTTACAAAAGGAAGCACATATTCAAGCAAAACAGGAAGTGCTGCAACAGCCCTGGCAAAGGCCACATCAAAATTTTCCCGGAATTCACTGTTCTGTCCGAAATCTTCTGCACGACCCTGATGGACATAAATATTATCTAAAGATAGTTTTTTGATTAAATTATTAAGAAATTCTACTTTTTTTCCCGTAGCTTCCAGTAAATGTAAATTTATTGAATCTACGGCAATTTTCAGAGGGAGTCCCGGGAACCCTCCTCCTGTGCCAATATCTATTATCTTTTTATCTGCCAGTTCAAAGCCTGCCTGAAGACAGCTCAGAGAATCAAGAAAATTTTCTCTTATTATATCTACCGGAGAAACATGAGCGGTAATATTAATTTTTGCCTCCATTAATTCCATAAGATATAAGGAAAATTTCTCTATTGCCCTGGAATCCGGCGCAAATCCTGTTTCTCTAAATTCATTGATATACTCGTTAATATATCTGTTATACATATTCCTTACTATAACATTATTGAGCATATTGAGTCAATTGGTAAAATCGTGACGCGTGACGCGTAACGGGTGGTACGCCTGCTCACCACTCACGGCTCAATTTTCACGACTCACGACTCACGACTCACTTTTTATACTTGTTAAACATAATTTTAGGTGTTATAATGATAAATTATAATTTCAAATAAAAGCTGATTGCTGAATGGTCACAGTCAGGCTGGCCAACAGTAAAATGAGAATAATCCTCGCGTCACGCGTCACGCGTTACGCGTTACGATTCTAAATAACTAACGAAAGAGGATTGCAGATGAACAGTATTACCAGAACATTAAACCATAAAGTCATTATCATAGGTTCAGGTATGGCAGGTCTCAGAGCAGCAGTAGAGCTGGCAGGGTCAACAGATATTGCAGTTATAAGTAAAGTATTCCCTACCCGTTCTCATTCCGGGGCAGCCCAGGGAGGCATTACGGCAGCTCTTGGTAATGAAGAAGAAGATAAGCCTGAATGGCATATGTTTGATACAGTCAAAGGCAGTGATTACCTGGGAGACCAGGATGCAATTGAAATTATGGTTAATGATGCGCCAAGGGCAATTATAGAACTGGAACATATGGGCGTTCCTTTCAGCAGAAATTCGAAAGGTAAAATAGGACAGCGTCCCTTCGGAGGCCATACGAGAGATTACGGCAAAGCTCCTGTCAGGCGTGCCTGTTATGCATCGGACAGAACAGGAAGGGTCATTTTAGATACACTTTTTGAACAATGTTTAAAAAGAGGCGTAAAATTTTACTCTGAATTTCAGGTAATAGATCTGCTGTTCCATGAAGGAAGATGTTATGGAGCAATCCTTATGGAACTTTCTACTGGAAAATTCTATAAAATTTATGCAAATTCAATACTGCTGGCCACAGGAGGTTTCGGAAAAGTTTATAAAACCACTTCAAACTGTTTTTCCAACACAGGTGAAGTAGTATCTATAATATTTCAAAAGGGACTGCCTCTTATGGACATGGAATTTGTTCAGTTCCATCCTACAGGCATAAGAAAACATGGCATACTGATAAGTGAAGCTGCAAGAGGTGAAGGAGGTATTCTTCGTAACGGTAAAGGCGAGAGATTTATGGAGCGTTATGCTCCTGTAATAAAGGATCTCGCTCCCAGAGACATAATATCCCGTTCCATCCTCAGAGAAGTGCAGGAAGGAAGAGGTATTGACGGACAGGATTATGTACATCTCGACCTTACCCACCTGGACAGGGATACAATAGAAGATAAACTGTGGGAAATAACATCTTTTGCAAGGCTTTACGGAGGTGCGGACCCTGTAAAGGAACCTGTTCCTGTTCAGCCTACATGCCACTATATGATGGGAGGAATACCGACAGACTGTGACGGCCATGTAATATCCGATGCAAAAGGCACCCATGTTCCCGGCCTTTTTGCTGCAGGAGAATGTGCCTGTGTATCTGTTCACGGTGCAAACAGGCTCGGATGTAATTCCCTTCTCGATCTTGTAGTATTCGGCAGAAGAGCCGGTAAAGCTATCGCAACATGGTTAAAAGAAGATGCCGACCCTGTTGACGCAGATATGGAATCAGATATAATCTCAAAAATAGATAAACTCTTAGCCTCTACGGGAAAGGAAAAACTATCTTCAATAAGACAGGATCTGCAGCAGATTATGATGGACAGATGTTCCGTATTTCGCGAAGAAGGCGGTCTTATTAAAGCAAAAGAAAAGATACAGGAATTGAAAGAACGTTACAGTCTTTCAGGCATTACGGGGAAAGACAGAATCTTTAATATGGAAATCGTGGAAGCAGTTGAATGTGAACACCTTATAAATCTGGCAGACATAACGGTTGAAAGTGCACTCTACAGAAAAGAAAGCCGTGGTGCTCATTACCGTGAAGATTATCCGGAAAGAGATGATAAAAATTATCTTTCTCATACACTGGCTTTCAAAGATGGCAATAATATAAGGATTGAAATAAAACCTGTAAATATTACTAAATTTGAGCCGAAGGTAAGAAGCTATTAATGGGATCGTGACGCGTGACGCGTGACGCGTGACGCGTGAATGCGTGCCGTAATGTAGAGACTTCTTCTATTCATGACTCACTGCTCACTATTGAAAGGGGAAACATAATGACATATCTTTTCAGAATATACAGATATGATCCGCAAAAAGATAAAGAACCCTATTATATGGATTACAGACTGGAAGTAGAACCGAATGAAAGAATTCTGGACTGTTTGAACAGGATAAGATGGGAAATGGATCCCACCCTTTCTTTCCGTATGTCCTGCGCCCACGGCGTATGCGGTTCGGACGGTATGAAGATAAACGGAATCTGCAGTCTTGCCTGCCAGAAAAGCATAAAAGACTACAGTGGCGATACCATTACCGTAGATCCTCTTCCCAACTTCCCTGTTTTAAAAGACCTCATAGTTGACCTGGAATCATTTTTTGAAAAATACAGAAGCTTAAAGCCATATCTGATAACAGATGAAAAAGCACCTGAAGGTGAAAGACTTCAGACTATTGAAGAAAGAAAAATCTTCGATGAAGCAATCAGATGTATACTCTGTGCATGTTGCACCGCATCATGTCCTGTGACGGAAAACAGTGAAAC
>JBEHWO010000515.1:0-4581 GCA_040217695.1 Vulcanimicrobiota bacterium
GAGCCAATATAGCATGTCAGGCCCAGGGAGGGCATATAGTAAGTTTTTCAAGCCAGAAAAATTTTTATGATAATGCTGTTTTTAATTTAATAGATGGCGATATATGGGAAAAAAGCTGGCAGTCAGGTGAAAACGCTCCTTTCCCTCATGAAGTCGTTATAGCTCTTCCTGCTTCCAATATACAGAAAATAGATCAGGTAATAATCTATAATTCACTTCAAAGTGATAATTCGGCAGTAAAAGATATAGAAATTTTTGTATCTGCTGATAAATCCGATAAATTTGTCTCTATGGGGACATTAAGATGTAAACAGACATCTGCACCACAGGTGTTAAATTTCAAAAAAGAAGTATCGGCAAAACTTGTTAAAATCAGAATAGGTTCGAACTGGGGCAATCCTGCTGTGACATCAATGAAGGAAATTGAAATATCGGGCCCTGAGACTCAATCCCTTGAAATTAATCCACTTAAAGGGAATTTAATGAGTGAAACATCAGGTGCAAGACCTGTAAGTTATGCAAGAAATAAAGAAGTAATAGAACACCTGGTTTTCAGAGAAAAGATTGCTGCTATAGATTCAACAGCTGTTTTTCAAATTAATCCAGAAAACTTACCGGTAGAAATAACCTTCAATTTACCTGAAAGTAAAACCTATATTGTTGATAATTTAAGATTACACTTTTTTCCCTCTGAAAACAGAACTGGCCCAAATATGACAGAAGTCAGAGAATTTGAAATATTACTCTCGCCTGACAGTCCTGTAGATGGTTTTATCTCTATGGGACGTTATCTTTGCTCGGCAGGCAAAGCAGATCAAAGTTTTTCCTTTTTACCGCAAAAAGCAAAATATATAAAGATAAAATTTATGTCAGGAATAGATAAAGATAAAACGGTTGTAATACAGGATATGGAATTATACCAGCCTGTAGTAAAGCGTAATGAGGTACAGGAAGAAGAAAAATATCAATCAGGCCTTAAAGGTTTTTATTTTTCAGGTAAAAATTACAGAGACTTTTTCAGAGAAAAGGTAGATTTTAATATAGATTTTAACTGGGGTATAAAGAGTCCGATTACAGGTATGGGCAGTAAAGACTACTGTATATACTGGGATGGCAAACTCTATATTCCGGAAAACGGATACTATGAATTAGGTGTAAAAGCAGTGAATGGTTTTCAATTATATATAGATAACCAGTGTGTAATGCAGAAATGGAATAGAGCAGATTCCACTTCGGATCAATGGATAATAAATAAATTCAGACTTGTAAAAGGCGGTTATAATATAAAGTTAAACTATTATCATAAACAGGGTGATCAGGGGCTTTTAACACTTGCATGGAAAAAACCGGGTGATAGTGATTTACAGGTGATAGATAGAAAATACCTGGGCCATAAAATAACGGAAACAAAAGAAATAAAAACACCAAGGCAGGCAGTTCAACTGGGGCTTGACTGGCTTGGAGACGATATACTGGAATGGCAGGATGAAAATAAATGTTATTCCTGCCATGCTCAGCCTCATGTAATTATGGGATTTGCTGCGGGAGATAAAAATGAATATAAATATAATACGAAAGCAACTATGTCTGTAATGGATCTGTTGAAAAGCGGTATAAATAAAGACGGATCCCTGGCATTCCCTCAGGCAGAATCACTTACGGCTCTGCAATTTGTTGCCATTGCTATGGCAAATTATAATAAATACATAGGTGATGAAGGGGGAGATGAATTTATAAGAATTTCTAACTTCCTTGTGGCAAAACAAATGCCTGCAGGAAACTGGAAAAATGATAATTCAGAACCTCCGGTACAGCAGGGTGATATAATGTGTACTACAAATGCACTTCTGACACTGCTGCAAACCTATAAAAAGACAGGAGATGAATCTTTCAGCCCGAGCATACAGAAAGCAAGTGCATGGCTTGAAAAAGCTGTACCTGTTACAACACAGGATATGGCTTTCCAGATTATCGGGTTATCTTCCTATCCTTCTCCTGATGCGAAAAGAATTATAGAGAATGATATAAACAAACTTTACACTATGCAAAATGAAGACGGAGGATGGGGGGAAGGAGAAAATACAAAGAGTAACTGTTTCTCTACTGGACAGGTTGTATATGCTTTAAAACTGGCAGGTGTGAAATTATCCATTACGAATTTTTCTACCGGTATTCAGTATTTAATACAGAATCAAAATGTATTTGGTTCGTGGCCACTGGAAAATACACAATCCAGGCGGCCTTCTGAAATAGGTTCTACTGTATGGGCAATTATGGCTCTGGCCAATACCTTTGAGTCTCTTGTGATAAATATAATAAATCCCGAGCAGGAGCAGACCTTTGCTCCTAAAGATGTAAATGAAGACTACCCTGTAGAAACAAAAATTTACAGTTCCTCTTCTTCAAAAATCAAGCATGTGGAATTTTTTATAGATGGTAAATCTATAGGTATAGTAGAAAACTCTCCCTATAAGATAAACTGGAAGCCCCTGGGGTATTCCGGCGGAAAACATAACATAATGGTCATAGCACGTGATACTGAAGGTAAAGAAGCTTCTGATGTGAAAACAATATTCCTGGATAAAGCCCTGAAGATAGAAATTACCAGTCCTCAGGAAGGTAATATTTCTGAACCACAGGTAGGGATAAAGGTAAAAATAGAAAATAAAATTAATTCTCCTGTTACAAAAGTAGAATATTATCTGGATGATAAGTTAATACAGGAGGCAACTAAAGAACCATATGATATTACATGGAATACTATTGGCGTCGCCAACGGACGTCATACATTAAAAGCCAGAGTATTTAATAAAATTGGAGATACATCTACATCGGAAAAGATTATTATGGTGAATAGAAAGCTTGAAATATCACTGAAAAAACCGTTGCAGGGCATGATTGTAAATGATAAAATAGAATTTTCTTCAAATATATTAAATAATTCCGGTTCTCCTGTTACAAGGGTGGATTATTATCTTGGAGAAAAATTACTCGGCTACTCAAAAGACGGAAAGTCTTATAATTATACCTGGCCTGTCAAAGGTGTTAAAGACGGAGATTATACTGTAAAAGCAGTAGTGCACAATGAACTTGGTGAAAATGCTTCTGCAGAGAGTAATATCTCTATAGCTCTTTCGTTACAGATATCTCTTCAGAATATCCGTGAAGGTGATGTCCTTACAGGAAAAAAAGCTCTTAACTGCAGGATCATTAATAAATCAAAAATACCTCTTTCTAACGTTATATATTACCTGGATGGAAGAACTATAGGTAAATCCGTTAAACCGCCTTATAAGATTGTATGGGATACAGGTGAATATGCCAGCGGAGATTATATATTGAAGGTTGTTGCAAATTCCACAACAGGGGCAAAATCCCATTCCCAGGTAAAGATAAAAATAGAACATCCCATTATAAATTCTTTTTATGCTACCATATTGAATGAAGAAGGAAAGTATGTACCAAAGATCAACAAAGATAACTTTATAGTTGAAGAAGACGGGGTTCAGCAGAATTCCTTCAATGTGAATATATGTAATGACGGTACACCGACTTCTTATGGTGTTATGATAGATACTGGGCAGAAAATGAGTGATTATTTTCAGGGAATTACACCATCAATACAGAAATTCCTTGATTCTATTAAACCTGGCAGTGATTCCTCTGTTGTTGTATTTGCAGATTCTGTATTAAAAAAGGTGGATATTTCAAGTAATAAAAAGGATGTTCGAAAAATTTTATCTGCCGTTAAACCTTCCGGAGGATCTGCTATATATGATTCAGCAATGGAAACTATAAGGATATTAAAAAAATCTGAAAAGAGAAAAGTTATAATATTATTTACGGCAAATATAGATGAAAATATCGGCGGAACGGGGCCTGCCAGTAAATATAAACTTGAAGATGTTTTAAGAGAAGCAAGTAAGAGCAATTGCATAATATATATTGTTGCTATAGGTCCCTGGGCAGATGAATATCTCCTTATAGATCTCTCCAATGGTACGGGCGGCAGGTTCTATGCCGCACCGGATACTAAAAGTATTGACGATTTAATAAAGATTATAGCCTTTGATCTGACCTATATGTATAATATAACATATAAATCCTTAAACCTGAAGAGAGATGGTAAATGGAGAGAGGTAAATGTAATGATCAAGGAACAGCCGGCATATATAATAAATTTCCGTAAAGGTTATTACGGGCCGAGATACTGAAATCAGCAGGGATGGAGCGCATCTTCCCCCGGTGCCGGAACAGGTAAGTCAGACCATTTATAAATTATTGAGTGATTGGTAAGTGGGTTTTATTAAATCACTACTCATGACTTATAGTTTTTTGGGACACTCTTTTACCTGGAATGGTAATTAGAGCCTATCCGAAAAGTCGTCAAATACCTTCCGGTGGGTGAGACTCTTCCGAAAAATCTATAATCCTCGTGCAAAAAAAAACTGTTATTACAGACTGCTACGATATTACATTTACTTAATTTACAAATTACTGTTAATACGGTATATATTTTTCTCCAGAGCCTCACCCCCCGGAAGGGTGTACAATAAATATTACTTTTCGGATAGGTTCTTA
>JBEHWO010000516.1:0-4571 GCA_040217695.1 Vulcanimicrobiota bacterium
TGATCTTTATATGGCCATGAAAGGTGCCGGTACCGATAGAGATGCCATATATAAAGCTCTTTCGTCCTGTAAAAACAATGAAGAAAAAGATAAGCTTATAAACACGTACCGTAATAAGTATAACAGGGATTTACAGGCAGATATTAAAGAGGAACTGGCCGGAACGGACTACTATAAAGCCTTTGATATGTTGCAGAAAGAACCGAAAAATCTTGAAGAAAGAAAGGAACAGATGACAGAAAAACTGTCAAGGGGAAGAAATAGCGGAGATGTATGGTCACAGGTCAGTAATAATATAATGGATGTTTTTTCAGAGGAAGGCCGTAATGTAGATGATTCTGAAAGGGAATTGAGAGATACTTATAAACAGGTGGAAAAGATAGAAAAGCAGGGAGAAAAACCTGATGCAAAACTTTTAGAGAAACTGGATAAGGCTGAAAATAAAGTAAAAGTTAATATAGATGATTATGAAGAATCAAAGAATAACGTTGCAGACGGCCTTTCTACTGCTGCATCAATTACTGCCGCAGTGGCTGTGACTGTAGCCACGGGCGGAGCCGGTTCTCTTGCCGTTCCTGCCATAATCGGTTCAGCTCTTACCTGCGCCACAATGAAGGTAGGAATAAACAAACTTGTAAAAGGGAACAGTTATGATCTTAACAGCAGCCAGGCTCTTGCGGATTTTACAGCAGGTGCCATTGAAGGTGCGTTAAATGTTGCAGGCGGCCCATTAATGGATAAATTCTCCAAACTCCCTGTTCTTCAAAGGGTGGCGGTAATGAGCACTATTATGAAAAACCCTGTGATTACGAAAGCTTTAAGTAAAGGCACCGTAGAAGGTATGACATCTTTTATTGAAAATAAAGCAGTTCAGGATATTGTGAAGGAGGCCGTGTCAGGTGCTATCTCATCAGGAATTCAGGGTGGAGTTACGACTGCTGTAGATGAAAATACCTGGTCTGATGGTATAGGTGAAGGTCTAAAGAAGGTAGGAGAGTCAGGAGTGGTGCAGGCAGAAACGGGGCTTGTTACCAGTGCTGTTATGACCACTGCTTTTAAGGCAGGTGGACATATTCTGGGCAAGCTTAAGCCGAAGGCAGATACCCTTGACGGCCTTGAGGTAAAACTTAACGAACCTGAGAAATTCAGTAAGGCAAAGGAAATACTTTCGGTAGGGACTCACAGCGAGGCAGAAGTGATAGAAAAATTAAAAAATGCAGGCTTTAATGATGAAGAAATAAAATCTGTTCTGAAACATAAGAGCAGTTCTGCTGAAAAAATTCTTACAGATGAAGCTTCTGTAAAAAAAATTGGGCAGAAAGGGACTGAAACACTAGAAGATGTAAAGGGAATAAAAATTGTCGATGAAGAAATTGAAATAAAAAAGAGTGTAGTAAAAGATGGTGAAGCTAAGAAAGTAAAAGAAAGTGATATTAACATAAGTGAGGTTAATAAAAGCGGGGTATGGGAAGATGGTAAAATAATTAAAGATGATATAGATAAACTTGATATGGTTGATACAGAAAAGTATATCCCTTCAGAAGATGCTAAGAAATTTTTAAAAGACGTACCTAAACAAAGCCCCGGTGAAGTTGTTAATAACATAAAGAAGAAATACCCGGAAGCACACCCTGTTAAATTTAATGATAACATAGAGATAAACTTTTATGGTAGTGAAAGAGAGGCAGGGTTTATACAGGAAGCTATAAATCAACTACCAGCAGGTATGAAAGAAAAATTTATTGAGAAAATAAAAGCAGGGGGGATAAAAGAAATTCTGGCTGATGCTTATCATTTGAAAGGTTCTCCTAAGAATCTAGGATTTTATGATCCTAATAATGGTAATATAGTTTTAAATAAAAAATTCTTAAATTACAAACTTGAAAAATTTGAAGATCTTTATAAAGGTAGATTCGAATTTTTCCAAAATATGACAGGTAAAAGTAGTGAGGATATAAGTAAAGCAATTACTAAATGGGACGAGCAATTAAAAGTTCTGGAAAAGTTTAAAAACAAAAATATGTCTGCTGATGATGAGATTATATTAAAGGAAATGAAAAAAGAATATATTAATTTTGAGAATAAGATAGATAAATTAAAAGCTCATATTAAAGCAAAACAATACCTTATGAGACAATATAAACAAGCTGTAGATATAACTAAAAACGAATGGATTAATGTATTCGATCATGAGTTTGCCCATAAGTTTGACTATAACTTTAAAGAAGGAGATCTGTTATTATCTGAATTAAAAAAATCTCCTTTTGTCTTAGATAAAACTTCATTTAATATCAGTGACTATGCATCCAAAGCGAAAGAACCTAAAGAAACAATGGCAGAGGCTGTTAGAATACTTATGGAGGAAAGGCGAAGATTTTCTGTTTTAAAAGGTAAAGCATCATTAACTGATGAAGAGACTGATGAATTACTTAAAGGGCTTTTACAAAAATCTCCTTATAAGAGTCATTATAATTATATAATTGAAAATTATCTGAAAAAAGATGGAAAAATAGGTTGGGCTGATATAGAAAATTATGCAGATTATGACTTTCTTAAGGAAGAAGTAACACCATCCATAGATTCATTTTATAAAAGTGACCAGCAGATGAAACGTTTGTCGAGCTTCTCGAACGTTTACGAGAATATAGCTGATGAGGACTTTACCTGGTCACATATGGATAGTGAACCACCAATTACGAAACCGAAAGGAACAAATGTTAATATAGCTACGCGACAAACATCTCCATTGGCTACATTCTATATGTCTTCCAGGTCAGATAAAGTAACCTCTCATTTACAGATAGATAGAGATTTAAAAATGAATTCTGAGCCACTCCCGGATATAATGCTTCCTGCCAAAAATATTCCATTTACAAATTTAGAAAATCTTTCAGAAGTGAGTAATAAAAGTTTAGATTATACAGGTTCATCAAAAGCGGTAAGTAATAATAAATCAGAAATACTGACACAGAAAGAGATAGGAGGAGAGATAGAAAATATTCCAACAGGACAGAAATCTGGAGAAGAGGCGATTTTAACAGAACAGTTAGTAAAATCTGATATCTCCCAGGACATACAGATGAATAATACAAAATATAATGGTTTAGATGGGAAGTATAGGGAAAAGTGGATGAACTATTTGAATAGCGTTGAAACTAAAGAGGTTCTGGCAAAGAATAATATTACTGAAGAAGAATTTTTAGAATGGCTGATAAGTGAAAAAGGGAATTTTAGCCAGGGATGGAGTCTGGAAGAGGTAGTAAATCAATATGTGGAATATAAAAAAATATCCCATATATATGACGATATGGATTAGTGAAAAAGTTTATTATAAAAGATAAGAAAATTTTTAAGAAAAGGGTGTTTATTATGGCATTCATAATCTATTTACGTGAATTAATGATAGATGAGTATGGAAGAAGATGTTTGGGGCAACCTGTAGCAATATTTTCATGTAGAGGTGATGGTAAGACTGCATGGTTCGAAATAACCAATGATGTTACAGAGAAGCTTGAAAATAAAATTTCTGATAATAAATTAAAAGCTTTACATGCACTGATGAATGCAAAATTTACTTTGAAAGAATTGAATGATAATTTGAATAAATTGAGTTTTACAGAAGAAGAAATTAACATGGTTGTGAACCATGCCGGTATCATTGGTAAAATTGAATTTAATAATAATTCTAATGATATATGGACAGTTAATGACCCGGATCATCCATGTTATAAAGATAAAAGAGTGATCCTTGATGAAACTGATAAAGAGAAACTGATAAAACTTCTGAATGAGCCTATTTATCTTACAGCACATACAGATAGCTCAGCGGTTTATACTGAACAAAAAACTCTAAGTCCATGGCACAGTGAAACAATTAAATATATTCTGGAAGATGCAATTCCTAATTCTTTTCCCACTATTTTTGGCTGGATTTGTAAATACTGGGACAAAAAACCTGTATGGGAGCTAGAGTCTGATGATTATATGATAATTTATCTTTATGAAGATATGGTATTAAAAGATGGTTTAAGATGTCCTAATTATAATCGTCTTATAGGAGAAGTCCGGTGTAGAGGAGATGGAACACCGGGAAGAATTAAATTTTATGATACATGTGAAGATTTATGGATAGTTCAGGATGTGAATCATCCCTGTTATACAAACAAGATTCAAATCCTTGATGAAACATGTAGAAGCCTTGTTGCAGGTCTTTTTTATGATTATTTATATATTACAACAGGTGGAGGATGGACTGATGGTGTTCATTATACAGAGGGAAAAACTTCAGGCCCCTGGCATCGTGAAACACTTCTTAATATAGTAAACTTTCGTCTTCGTGCTTCTCTTGGCGGTGGAAATATTCATGCAGAGATTATAAGGGATAACCCTCCTCCTCCCTGGAAGCCGGGAGATGACAGATTGATTTATTTATATGAGAATATTGTAACTGCTGGCGGAAACACTAGACCGGGTCGATTGGCAGGTAAAATCATATATAAAGGTGATGGAACTCCCGGTAATATAACATTTTATGATATATGTAATGAAATTGCAGAAATTAATGATAAGAA
>JBEHWO010000517.1:0-4565 GCA_040217695.1 Vulcanimicrobiota bacterium
CATTACGCCTCAGAATATGACTGAAGGAATAGGCAATCTTATAACAGGTGCAAATCAGAGCCTGAGCAATATTCTCTCTGCAGCCCTTCCTGCCGCAGGTATACTGACACTTCTTTTTTCTTCCTATAAAGCAGTAAAAACCTTTAAAAATCCTGAGTCAGATAAACTTGATAAAGCCATGGCCGCAGGGAGTGCCATGTGTTCTGCCATAGGCGCTTCAGGCATGCTGTTTCCCGCTCTGGCCATTCCTCTTGCTATTGTAGCACTTACAGGACATCTTTCTCTGTGGGCAGGGAGAAAACTTCTGGAACAACATAAGTAATATAGTATTGCTTGTTACGGAGCCGGTGAAGGGACAGTTTTTTTACATCCAAGTGTATAAATACCGATTTTTTTTGTTTTAACTACCGGAACGTATCTGCCACGTTCTTCCTGCTTAAATTCGAGCGGTATTTCTTTCCATTTTGATTGTTCCAGTGAATATGCTTTTATTCCTTCTTTTTTACCGCTGTATGGAAATATTATGGAAATGTCTTTTTTAAAAAATTCTCCTGATATGTTATAAACTTCGCCGAAGAAAGTTATTCCTTCGGGAGAAGTAGCAGGTGGAGTTATAACACTTATTGATATATTCGTTTTTTTATCCATTGTTCCCGGCGGGATGACTATTTTTAATCCGCTGTAACTGTAATCGATGGTGTTGCCTTCAGGTAATATTGTTTCCGATACCAGAGGAGGCTCAGGCCTTGCTCCTGTCACGGGGACAGGGCAGCAGGAAGATATTGTTGATGCAAGGCCGGTAAGCAAAGCTACTGAAGCAGCGGCACCTTTAAGGAAATTTCTTCTTGACATATACTGATTTGTGATTTTTTCTATCATATCTTCCAGTTTCTCTGAAGGAATAGTAGTCAGAAGCATTTTATCAATCTTATTCAGTGAAAATTCTTCCATGTCCAGAATGGATTTCCTGTTATTTAAAAGACTTTCTTTAAATTTTTCATCCAGAGATGCTTTTATGAGGATTTTTTCTATATTTGTGCTTACAGAGGAATAAAATTGCTCTGCTGAATTATTGCTTTTATTATTTTTTTTATTCATTTTTTCCAATCCTCTCTTATTTTTCATGAATTTTTCCACATACATACCCTGAAATTTTCGATTGATAATGAGTCGTCTCTGAGAACATCAAAATACATGGAGAAGTATCTATAAAAACTTTGTTATTCTCTTGTTTCATTTCTTAGTTTATCCACAAATAATTGCGGTTCCTCATTCCATACGTTTTTCCCTATACCTTTATAACGTGAAATATTTATTATTTTCAACTTCTTCTCTCTCCGCCCATCATCAGTCCGATTTTTTCAATCTCTTCCGAAGGGGGAACTATTCCCATGATTTCTCCTTCATACATGACGGCAATTCTGTCAGAGAGTGCCCTTATTTCATCGAGATCTTCCGAAATGAGTATTACAGCCATGCCTTCCCGTCTTTTTTCCAGTATTATGTTATGAATATACTCTGTTGCTCCTATGTCCACTCCTCTTGTAGGATGAGATGCAATCAGAAGGGAAGGATTTGCGGATAATTCTCTTGCAAGGATCAATTTCTGGATATTTCCTCCCGACAGGTTTTTAACCGGTGTGTCTACTGAAGGGGTTTTTATGGTAAATTGCTCTACAAGGTTTCCGGCGAATTCCCTTATGTTTTTAAATTTTAAAAAATGCCATGTACTCATAGAATCATGGTTTTTTAAAATAGCATTTTCCCATATGGAAAAATCTTTCACTATGCCGGATGTCATCCTTTCTTCCGGTATAAAAGACAGGCCGGCCTTTATGATAAAATAGGAAGATTTGCCTGTAATATCAGTGTCTTTCAGTGTAATTTTTCCTTTTTTTATATTTCTGAGTCCTGCAATGGCTTCAGAGAATTCTCTCTGACCGTTTCCAGATACACCTGCAATACCGAGAATTTCTCCTTTTTTTACCTGAATAGAGATATTTTTTACGGACATAAGGCCCATATCATTTTCAAGTGACAGATTTTCTACAGACAGAATAATCTCTTCTCCTGCAAGTTCATCTTTTTCTTCTATATCTGAAAGATTTCTTCCTACCATCATGGATGCAAGAGAATTCCTGTTACTTTCTTTCGGTGTTGTTTCTCCCATGACTTTTCCGTTCCTTAAGACTGTTATTCTGTTGCTTATTTCAATGACTTCCTGCAGTTTATCACTTATGAATATGACTCCATAGCCTTTAGAGAGAAGTTTTCTGAGGGTAATGAAAAAAGTTTCTACTTCTCCAGGAGACAGTACTGCCGTAGGCTCGTCAAGTATAAGAAAAGTTGCATCTCTGTAGAGTAATTTTAAAATTTCAACCTTCTGCTGTTCTCCTACGGATAATTGCCACACAGGAGATTTCGGATTTATATCAAGGCCGTAATCACCGGAAATCTCTTTGATTTTTTTTTCTGCTTCTTTTAAATCCAGGAATGGTTCTCTTTTAGAAGGGTAATTGAGTATAATATTTTCCGTTACTGTAAGGGTTGGGACAAGCATAAAATGCTGATGAACCATACCTATTCCGGCTTCTATTGCATCTTTCGGAGATTTGATGGAAGTTTTTTTTCCGTTTATAAAAATCTCTCCTTCATCAGGAGTATATTTCCCGTAGAGAACTGCCATGAGGGTAGATTTCCCCGCACCATTTTCTCCGAGCAGTGTATGGACTTCACTACCTCTGAAGGTTATTGATACATTATCATTTGCAAGAACACCGGGAAATTTTTTTGTTATGTTTTTAAGTTCTATTGTTTCTATGTTCATCGGTATTTCCTCAATTTTAATCGTAATGCGTGATGCGTGATGCGTGATGCGTAATGCGTTATTGGAGAAACATCCGATGTAAGGGCGTTTAATTAAACGCCCCTACTCACTTCTCACTTCTCACCACTCACTTCTTTTCCCGGCAGCTTTACTTTTATTTCTCCTTTTTTTATCTTTTCAAGATTTTCATTGAATATCTTCTTAATTTCCGGTGTTATCAGAGAGTCAAGAGCAGGATTGAAGACTATGGCAAGCCTCTGATTTGCAAAATCCAGACTTATTTTCTCTCCTCCATGTTTACCTTTCCTGTGATTTTCTATAATATATTTAATTACTTCTTTCCACTGATAAACCTGTGAGGCTATTATATGATCAGGAGAGATGGAAGTCTGATTCATGTCATCGGAAAACCAGTAAACTCCTTTTTTCTCCGATACTGCCTGTATGGCACCAACTGCCTGCTGAGAAGTTCCCGTAAGTATATCCGCTCTGGCATCCATATGTGCAATGGCCATTTCCTTTGCTTTTACCGTATCACCGAAGGCTCCCGTATAGGTTTCAAGGACGTTAATTTTTTTGTCCACCGATTCTATTCCCTGACGAAAACCATAATTGTATTTTATAGCATCACCTGCTTTTACAGGCCCTACTATGCCGACAACCTTTGATTTTGTTAGTTTTGCCGCTATTGTACCAAATAGATACCCTCCGTTCTGTGACTGAGTATCATAGGAAAAAATATTCCGGGCTGTATCAAAAGCTATTCCATAGGCAAAGGTTATGTCAGGGAATTCGTCTGCTACGTCAAATAGAGGGCTCTGATACTGGCTGCCATGGGCTATGATAATATTGAAGTTTCTGTTCGCATAGTCACGGAGTGCAGTTCCTGCATCTACCGGATTTGGTTGTTTTTCCGTTACGCTTACTTCAATATTTTCCTCTTTCTGAACCTCCATAAGTCCGTCATACATACTTTCGGACCAGGAAAGATCGTCTTTCCCGCTCGGAAGTATGAGAGCTATTTTCAGTTTACCTGAAGATGTTTCGTCCGTAACTTTTTTACAGCCAGTAGAAGAGAGTGATATTGCTGTAATTAAAAGGATAATTAAAAAGAATTCCAGTAAATGTTTCATTGTTTTTCCTCCTTAAATTTATCTCTCTTTCATTTTCTTCTAACATCATAGTGGCCGGTATTTTTTTTGTAGTTTCAGTCAGTGCAGGCATATTATTTTCCTTTTTTTATAAATTAAATTTCCCCTGTAATTTCTACGAATTTTCTATATTTCCCTTCTGTTACACTGTAATATATTGAAACAGTTGTCTAATTTAAATGCCAGACTCGGGGAAGTCTGGATAGTTTTATGCTATAATAATTTAGAAGATATAAATAAACTTATATTGTTTATATTAATAAACTATGTTATAATTATAAAAAATACAGAAAGGAGAATTTACAATGGTTACAATAAAGGAAAAGAACTTAAATATTAAGATTCCTGAAGATACACATTATAAAATCAAAATGCAGGCTTTAAAAGAAAAGCTTACTATGAGAGATTTTATAATAAATACTATTGAAAAGTATATCTCTGAAAATGAAGAATTAAATATTGAACCTGCAGAAGAGGAAGATTTTGAAGGATTAGAAGAGGCCAGAAAAGATTTATCCGAAGGAAGAACAAAAACTTTAGCAGAAATTGAAGAGGAATATCCATGCAGGTAAAAATTTCCAGGCAGG
>JBEHWO010000518.1:0-4548 GCA_040217695.1 Vulcanimicrobiota bacterium
AAACTGGAACGTTTATAACAGTTACAGCTTACATCATGCTACTTTGCATTATAATTCAATAAAATATACCTGTGCTGCCGTGATATTTTTTTCTCCGGAGCACCAGACAGGCAGACTACTAGACAGCCACAATGATTAAGATGTGTGTCATTGCGAGGAGCGATAGCGACGAAGCAATCCCGTCGTAAAAGCTTCTATCAATGGGATTGCTTCGCTTCGCTCGCAATGACAAAATTTACCCATTAAAATCATCGTGGTTAACTACTACTATGTTTAAAGCTAAATATTATTAAATAATTCGTGAGTTTTGTAACAGATTATTACTTCGCCGCATCACGTTATCACGTATTACAAACATACATAATATAAACAAAAAGATTACCCGGACAAAATTTATCCCGGTAATCTCGTTAATCCCATTAATCCCTGTTATTTAATGGCTACTTTTGCACCTTCTGCTTCGAGTTCCTGTTTAATCTTTTCAGCTTCTTCTTTCGGAATAGCTTCTTTTACTACTTTAGGTGCTCCTTCAACCAGGTCTTTTGCTTCTTTAAGTCCTAAAGTTGTAACTTTTCTTACAGCTTTAATAACTTTTATTTTGTCTTTTCCTGCGTCTTCAAGGACTACATCAAATTCTGTTTTTTCTGCAGCAGCTTCAGCGGCCGGGGCAGCTCCGCCCATAGCCGGCATCATGCCTGCCATCATCATTGGAGCTCCGGCTGTAACGCCAAACTCCTTCTCAAATGTTTTTACCAGATCTACTAGATCCAGCACTGTCATACCTTTTACGGCTTCTATGATTTCTTCTTTGGTAATACTCATTTTTACCTACCTTTCTTAATTAAGAAAATATTTTTTTAACCTTGTTCTTCTTTTTGCCTTTTTACAGCATTCAATACATTTACAAAATCTCTCATCGGTGCAGCCAATACACCAACAAAATTCTGAACAGGCCCGTTCATAACACCGGCAAGCTGACCAAGTAATGCTTCCCTGGATGGTAATGTTGCAAGGGTTTCAAGTTCCTCTGCAGATAAAAACTTACCTTTCATATAGGCAGCTTTTACAACAGGTAAATGATTTCTGTCCTTATTGGCTTCTTTCTTGAAATCTACAATAGCTTTGGCTGTTGCAACAGGATCTTTATAACCGAAAATAGCAGCAGTAGGTTCAGCGAAATAATTACCGAGCTTGTCATCGCCTATCTCTTTAACTGCTCTGCAGGCAAGAGTATTCTTTATTACCCTGTATTCACTGCCTGCATCCCTGACTTTTTCCCTGAGAACTGACACTTCTTTAACAGTCAATCCCGGTTTACCTTTTTCACCTCTATAGTTGGTAAGTACAACTATTTGAGATTCTTTAAACTTACCCTTAAGTTGTTCAACCATTTCTTGTTTTTCAGGTCTAATCTTAGTTGAAGTCACTTTACCCCTCCCTTCAAAAGAGTTTACCATTTATAGTTTATAGTTTAGCTTCCAAAATATAAATTACTGAGTTAAGTGTCTGTAAAAAATAACTCCATTATATTTACAGTCTATATCGTGACGCGTAACGCGTAACGCGTGACGCGAGGATAATAACCGTTCTGACAATTTGCAAGGGTTACTTCTTTACAGTCTCTAAGTATAAATAACACATACATGCTTTCGTGACACGTAACGCGTAACGCGTGACGGGAGGAAAACGTTTATTACTGCTTATACTCAGGTCAGTAAAACTGCTTCCAGAACCTTCAACTCTAAACTCTAAACAAGTGTGACTGCTCCCTCTACTAAGCTACATAGTATGGGCTTCCAGGGGCTTTACCCACAGACTTCAGCCATAGTCTGGTTATAATAAAAGACTTCCGCACACCATGCAGAAGTCTTTTTATTCATAATAAATATTTTACTTAAGACCTCCGCAGGCAGTCATATGACTATTAAGTATCTTACACCTACTTCTCAGATCGTAGAAATTTCTAAAAAAAGCTGACTGCTAATTACTAAACAGATACTTTCTGTCTCTCAGTAACCAGCGTATTTACACTGGCAGAATCCAGTTTTATTCCCGGGCTCATAGTAGAGCTTATTGCGACAGATTTTAAATACTGTCCTTTTGCCGATGAAGGCTTGGCCCTCATAATAGCATCCATAAATACGACCAGGTTTTCAAGCAATGCATCTTCTGAAAAAGAAACTTTTCCGATAGATGAATGGACTATAGCGAATTTATCTGCTCTGTATTGAACTTTTCCAGATTTGATTTCTTTAATTACAGTACCTATATCGAAAGAAAGTGTTCCCGCCTTGGGGTTAGGCATACGCGGTCCCAGAACTCTTCCGAGACTTTTGCCTATTAAACCCATAATATCAGGTGTGGCAACTACTACATCAAAATCAGACCATCCTTCTTTTACTTTTTCAATCAGGTCTGCATCACCTACATAATCGGCTCCAGCATCTTTTGCTTCTTTCGCTTTATCACCTTTGGCAAATGCGATTACTCTCGGTGTTTTACCTGTACCATGCGGCAGTATTACTGTTCCTCTTACTCCCTGTTCACTTCTTTTGGGGTCTATACCTAATCTGACAGAAATCTCAACTGTTTCGTCAAATTTTACACTGGAAAGCTGTTTTAATAAACCTACAGCTTCGGCAGTGGGATACAAACGGCTACGGTCTATTCTTTTCAGTGCTTCCCTGTATCTTTTACCATGTCTGGCCATAAAACCTCTCCTCTCCAACCCCCTGAGGTTGAAAAATTAATGTTAATTTGTAATGGTTACTCCCATACTTCTGGCAGTACCTTCGATAATGCGGCATGCAGCTTCTAAATTTCTGGTATTGAGATCGGGAAGTTTTGTCTTAGCTATTTTCTTCACCTGTTCCTGTGTAAGACTCGCTACCTTATCTTTATTAGGAACACCGGATCCTTTTTCTATACCAGTTTCTTTACATATTAAATCTGCTGCCGGCGGAGTTTTTGTTATAAAAGTAAAACTTCTGTCAGCATAAATAGTTATTTCTGCCGGTATTATCATACCTTCATTGGCAGAAGTTTTTGCATTATAAGCTTTACAAAACTCCATAATATTCAGTCCATACTGGCCCAGAGCAGGACCAATAGGAGGTGCAGGATTGGCTTTTCCTGCAGGTATCTGTAATTTCACCATTGCCAAAACCTTTTTAGCCATATCTTAACTCCTTTCAGATCTGCTATTTCAGATCTTTTCTACCTGACCATATTCTATTTCAACCGGCGTTTCTCTACCAAATATAGTAATGAGAACCTTCAATTTTGCTCTGTCAGGATAAACTTCTTCAACTATACCGGTAAAATCAGCGAAAGGTCCGGAAATAACCTTGACCGGATCGTCCTTACTGAATAATTCCTTAAATCTTGGAACTTCCGTACGGCTCTGACGCAGTATGCTTTTAACTTCTTTTTCTTCAAGAGGTATTGGCTTTGAGCCTGTTCCGGAGCCGACAAAACCTGTTACACCTGTTGTATTCCTTACTACGTACCAGGAATCATCTGTAAGTTTCATCTGCAACATAAGATATCCCGGATATATTTTCTTCTTGGTAACTTTTTTCTTACCGTCTTTTATTTCTACTTCATCTTCAGTAGGGATAAGAACCTGAAATATATGATCTTTCATACACATGGAATCAATTCTTTTTAACAAATTGGCTCTTACCTTATTTTCATATCCGGAATAGGTATGAATTACATACCACTGTTTATCTTTATCATCTACTTCTTCTTCTGTAACCGGTTCAATTAAGTCATTATTGTCTGTTAATTCTGTAATATCATCAACCATAAATAAAGGGACCTGCTAAAAGAAGTCCCACACCTCCTAAGAATATTTTATACTATTTCTCAGCGGACATTACTATGAATAGCATTAAATACCATTACAAAAATCTGATCTGTAAAATAAACAAAAATTGAGACTACTACAAGAGTACCTGTTACCATAATAGTAGAAGTCCACAATTCTTTTTTAGAAGGCCATGTGACCCTTTTTATTTCAGATTTAACAGATTTTAAATATTTAATAAGTGCATTATAATTCTTTACGAAAAATTCTCCCATTTAACCTTATCCATACCTTCCCGTATATATTGCAAAATACATTATTTAGATCACAGGCCTGGCCGGATTCGAACCGACAACATCCGGTTTTGGAGACCGGCGCTCTGCCAGTTGGAGCTACAGGCCTGGGTATATAAAAACTATCACTTATCGGGTTTCACGATGAAGTGTATGTTTTTTATCAAACTTACAATACTTCTTAAGTTCTAACCTGCCGGAATTCTTCAATCTGTTTTTGCTTGTATTATAATTCCTTCTTTTACATTCAGTGCAGGCCAGAGTCACGTTAAGACGATGCTCCTTTTTCTTCTTTGCCATAAATACTCACCACTTTCAGGAGATAAAAATAAAACTTAAGCTTCCAGTATCTTTGTAACAACTCCGGCGCCTACGGTTCGACCGCCTTCTCTTATGGCAAATCTTGAACCCTGTTCGATTGCTACGGGAGTTATTAACTCTACT
>JBEHWO010000519.1:0-4540 GCA_040217695.1 Vulcanimicrobiota bacterium
GAAAGATGAAAAACAAACAGGCATCACGAAAGATGAAAAACAGGCAGGCATCACGAAAGATGAAAAACAGGCAGGCATCACGAAAGATGAAAAACAGGCAGGCATGACGAAAGATGAAAAACAGGCAGGCATCACGAAAGATGAAAAAATATCTGCCGGCAGAGGAGAAAAATCCGTCACTACACCTAAAGAAGAAAAAATATCTACAGTGAGAGACGCAAAATCCGTCGCTACACCTAAAGATGAAAAAATATCTGCTGGCAGAGGAGACGAAAAATCTATAACTGCGGCTAAAGAAGAGAAGATGCCTTCTGCCAGAGGGGAAAAATCTGTCACCACTCCTAAAGAAGAAAAGGCAGCAGTAACAAAACCTGATAATAATTTACGTAATAAAAATACAGAATCAGGGATGAAAGCAGAACAATCTCAGAATAATCAGGGAAAAACAGGAGACAGGGAAAATATTTCTATAGCCAGGCCTTTGAAAAATCAAAAAGATACGATGCCACACATACAGACAGGTAATCAGAAACCTGAGGGAGGACAAAAAACATCAGAACAAAAACTTACTCAAACAGTTGACAGGCAACAAATAGACCAGAAAAAAGAAATTTCCCGTCAAATATCTGGAAATACAGAACAGATGCAGATAGTAAAACAGCAGGGAAAAACTTATGAAACAGGTCAGCAAAGGAGAGAACAGATTGCTCAAAAAGAAAAGTCAGGTCAGGAGCAAAGTGGTAATAGAGAAATTATAAAAAACCAGGGAGAGACAAAAAAACAAAATATTCAATCTCTCAATGGTGTTACTCTGGTAAAGTCTGTCAGGACAGAGGAGCCTGCTAAAAAAGGAAAACATAAGGATTTCAAGGCAGAGCCATCAGGGAAAGAGAAAAAAAACAGTAGCTGGACAAAAACAGGAGAACTTCCTTCCAAACCTTCACTGGTAAGTGGAACCAGAGAAATAGTAAATAAATCTACAGAATATGAGTTAAGAAAAAAGGAAATCCTGGGAAAAACAAAGGAAAATAATAATAAAAAATCACAGATTACTCTGAATACTCAGGAAAAACAGATAGTGTCAGCACAGAATAAACCTGCTCAGGGAAGGCCGGTAAAGACAGTTACAGCTCAGTTAAATACGCTTCCCAAATTAAACATAGTAAGTCTGAAAGAACTTTCAGAGAGAAACCAGAAATTTATTACACCACAGAACAAAGAAATAACATCAAAAACATCCGGTTCAGTAAAAGAATTTGAAGCGCTTAAAGTCCGGTCTGCGGCAGGCATGGCAGAAGGAACCCTTATGCCGGAGAATATAGCCAGAAGAGCTTATGACTCATTAAAAAACAAACCTGTTACAGAGAGAAAAATAATGGAAATTAAAA
Source organism: Vulcanimicrobiota bacterium (assembly GCA_040217695.1). GTDB lineage: Bacteria > Vulcanimicrobiota > SpSt-956 > SpSt-956 > JAKJGF01 > CALARM01. Next base: position 1,389 of record JBEHWO010000519.1, read on the forward strand.
TGTCGGCTAGTATTAATAAAACATTTAAATCTCTTGAAAATAAACCTGTAGTTCAAAAAAATGTCCTCCAGTTATTAAGAGAAAGAACATCTACGACATTATCAGCTATAGGTTTATTCAGGGGAAACAATCTCAAAGTCGAGAATTTAAAGCAGATGCAGTCAAGAATTGATAGATTTTCAGATAATATATCTCTGTATAATAAAAGAATTTTCGTAACGGAAGATGATATTAAAAAGAGAAAAAAACAAACAGGAACATACGACCCGGACATTGAACAGATGGCATCATGGGATAAAACAAAATATGTCACAACAGTCCCTACGGAAATTCATTCTGATAGTAAATTACAGCTTTTAAGGCAATGTCAGATGTGTCAGACAAAGGTAGGAGTAGATATAGTTCTATGTCCTGCCTGCGCAAAATTAAGAAAAAATATATATACGGAAATGAAACTGGTTTATCAAAAAAATGTGCCGAAGAATTATTTCACTGTAACAACTCCTGAAAAAACAACAGATCTGGTTGAATTAAGCATGGATGCTGCACAGTTATTTAAAAAAGGAGACATAGAGGAAATAGCTACATACAGAAAAAGACAGATTTTTCCAAAAATGAAAGATATTCTTTTCCTGACAAAAGGAAACACTTTGTATACCGGCAGACAGCTTGCTACATGACAGAGAACAACATGATGTGCTTATAACGGTAATTGTTCCACCGGTTATAGCCGTGACGCGTAACGCGTGACGCGTGACGCGAGGGTACCAATCGTTCCAATAATTTGCCAGAGTTATTTTTTTACAGTCACTTAAAAATAGATTATAATTTCCAGAACCTCTTTACTTTATGAAAAATAAAAGTGATATCTTAATCGGGTGATCATAAATAATACATATAAGGTCTCGTGACGCGTGACGCGAGGAATGATTTTATTACATGCGTATGCTCAGGTCAGTAAGAAAAAAGTATTGCCGGGAATATTATAAGAATTCACAAACAGATCTCCGTAGCGCATCAGGCGTAAAGAAAAGAACCTGATGCCCCCGGAGCGAGTTGTTTAAATCCATGGGTTGAAAGCAGGGACTTGAAATTAACCTTAAACTATCAGCTCTCAAGCATATAATAATTTAACCGGAATGGAAATTCCTGTACCATTAAATTATAAAAATATAATATAAAGGGTGGTTACTATGGCAAAAATAGATTCTCATAATATTACCTCTACTTCTTATCCACAACAGAGCAGGCAGCAGATTTTTCAGGAAACACAGGCAGAGGAAAAGAAAGAATTAGAAAAAAAAGAGAAAGAAATTAATGAAAAAATAGAGGACGGGCAACTAGAACAGAGGAAAGCTTCTGCCCATGAAGGGCCGGAAAAAGATTCTTATCAGAAACCGGCACAATCATCTGAAGTATCCACAAAAGACATATCTAACTTCAAACGATCTTCGAAACAGGCAAAAATAGAAGAAACACCCGGTAACAGCGGGAAAGAGACGGCAGCACAGAAATTAAAACAGAAAGAAGCAAACAAATCACGTATAAAAACACTAAAAAGTGTATCAAAGCGTATTACCGGTGCTTCTAAAAAGGAAACAGGCAACCGTACAAAAAAATCCGGTGTACAGAAAGGCCATAAGAAAGAGAAAAAAAATATACAACAAAAATCGTATCGCGGGAACTCTCATATTATAGATAATAAAAACAAATATGCCTACAGAGATCTTATGCCTTTAGAAGAAAAGAAAAAATCGAAACTTTCACCGGGAGAAGGTGATAAAAACAGACAGATACCGGAGAAAAACTTCAGAAATATTCCTCCTGATACAGCCATAGCAGAAAAGATACCCCCCGGTGAAGAGATAAAAAAAATAAAAGAAAAACAGGAAGAAGAAAAACATCCCGGGATAAACCGAACAACAACAAAAACATCCAAAGACAGCTTTAAAAGCAATAAACTCATTCCTCTCAGTGAAATACGTAAAAATTATGAAAAAAAATATAATGAAATAAACAAGACAGATTTCGAACAGAGAACATTATCCGGTGAAAAAAATATTAGGGAAACAAAAAAAGACGATAATTCCTCTAAATCTCAGGAAGCAATCAACCAGAATAAAGCAACCGGTATGCAGTATAAAAAATCAGTAAACAATCTTCCTGAAGAAAGAAAAAAATTAACAGAAGATAAAGAGATTGCCCGGGAGAAATCAGTATTTGCAGATGAATTAACAGGAAAGAAAGAAATAAGAAATGTAAAGATTGACCATGTCAGTAAAGATATTGAAGAGCTTAAAGGATTGGAAAACAAAGAAAACCTGAGCGAAAAAGAAAAAGGCGAAATCAGGGAAAAACGTAAAGAAGCTGAAGATATAAAAAATGAAAGAGAAAAATTTGAAAAAGAAATAACAGCTAAAGAGAACAGGTCTGAAAATGAAATAAATACAAAAAGACCGGCCGAATCTGATGGAAACATGGCTATAGAAGCTGCAGACATGTCGAAACCGGCAATGGATAAAAATAAAATTCCAAAACTTATATCACTTGAAAAACTTCGCGGGAATTATAACAGGAAGTACGATGGATTTAAAACAAAAGAACTGATAAGGGATCAAAATTCAGAACATGTAAGAAAAGATAATAAAGACATATCATCTAAAAACAAATATACTGAACCTGATAGAATATATAAAGAAGCAGGTATCAACGAATCATCAATGAAACAATCTGGAGAAAAAATAAAAGAAAGAGATATTGAAAAAATTATTCAGGGAAAAATACAGTCTGTATCTGAAAAAAGTATGGGTTCTGACAGGAAATCGGATCTGATAAAAGAGAAAAATTTTCCTGATGAATCACAGAAAGCACAGGAAAAACAGCCTGATTTTGAAAGAAAAACCGGTTCTATTGAAAAACGTGAGGAAGTTCAAAAGAAATTTAAAGAGATATTGTTTGAATTACGGGGAACAGAGGATAAAGAGCCAGAAAAAAGTATTATTTCTGACAGGAAATCGGATCTGATAAAAGAGAAAAATTTTCCTGATGAATCACAGAAAGCACAGGAAAAACAGCCTGATTTTGAAAGAAAATTTGATGGTAATGAAAAACGTGAGACACTTCAGGAGAAATTTAAAAATATCCTGTCTGAA
>JBEHWO010000520.1:0-4539 GCA_040217695.1 Vulcanimicrobiota bacterium
TATGTGCTTCTCATATCATGAAACATTTCAATATTCCTACTATTACCTACAGAGAAGGAGATATAAATAATGAAGGTCAGAAACAGAGAGGAGTCGTATGTAATTTTATTCAGGCTAAAAATCTGGAAGAAGACCCTTCTGTCATATACGGAATAAAAAATGTCGAGGAAGCAGTAAGAGGCATGATATTCGACGGATGGATCGGGAACTTCGACAGAATCCTGACAAACAGTAATCTATGGGTAGATAATGAAGGGAAGGTTATCTTCGGAGATTACGGATGTTCTTTCCGCAGTGGCCTTAAAGCCTTTGGTTTGCCTAAAGTAAATATTCTTTTCATGTATCTCTATGGTAAAAAAGAAATTATTGAAAATGCTATTAATGAAATTATTTCTTTATCAGATGAAGATATAGATAAACTTATAGAGGATTCTCTGAAATTTACTTCCTGCGAGCCAGATATAAGAGAACATATGACAGGTGTTCTTAAAGACAACAGAGATGAGCTCAGAGCAGAAAATCCTTTCACGAATTTTTATGAAGAAAAAGATTTAACAATAGAATTGACTGAAAAGGATGCCGGAGATATAGCCAGGGTATTAATTGACAGGTATGGTTATAACAAAGAAAAAACTCCTTCAGACATAGTTCTGAATAAACTGTGGTTTTATAAAAACGTCAGCTTCAAACCTGTAATACATACCCTGTCAGAAAATCTGAATAATATACTCTATAATTATATAAAAGGTGAAAATAAAAAAATTGAAATAAAAATAAAAAAATCCCATATGATCTATATATTGAGAAATACTTCTGTCATGATAGCCCTGAAAGAATGGCTCAGGAAAGACATTACCGATGTAACAGCAAGATTATTTTCAACACTCTTTATAATTAACTTATCACATAATATTATGGACATAACAATGTGTTTGCTGTAAAGACCGTAAAAAAAGCCGGAAAGATTGATGTATAGATGAAGCCTGTATATTATATAAACAACCTGATATTTAATCGTATATTAATTGCCATATTAATTCTCACTGTGCTCCCTGCTTCTGCCAGTCCTCTGTCGGAAATAGAAAAAGACAACTGGGTATATGATGCCCTTTCTTTTCTGGAAGACAGAAGATTAATAGAAGGATATCCGGACGGATTCTTTAAAGGAGACAGGCCGCTGACAAGATATGAAGCAGCCATGACAGTGGCAAGAATACTGTCAAAACTGCAATTGCTGGAAGCTTCTACTCCTAAGAAACCTGATCTGTCTCTGTATATAACAGAAGATGAAAGAGAACTTCTGAATAAACTGGTAAAAGAATTCAACAGTGAATTAACGTCTCACGGCATAACGATAACAAATATAGAAAATACCATTGAAAACTTAAATTCGAGGATAGAAAAACTGGAAAAAATAAAAATAAACGGAGCTTTAAATGTTACTGCAGTTTCTATAGGATATAGTCCAGATGAAATGAATACAAAAAGTTTCGGCAATCCCTATCCCCCTTCTTCAACACCGGGCCCTGTCATCATGCAGGACAGAGATCGTTATAATGGCGCTAACGGAGGGAGTCTTTTATTCTCAGGCTCTGCCATCATGTCCAGACTGGATCTGAATATAAGCAGCAATATTACAGAAAGACTGAAAGCAGGACTGGATTTTATCTCTTACAGTTCCTTCGGAGAAAAAGGTATTATTGATGAATGCGGTATTATGCCTCCCTGTAACACTATGGGACAGATTTCCAGCAGACTCCATTTTGACAGTCATGCAGGGACACTATGGTTTGATTCCGACGGAGATCTCGATTTAACAGGCCGGATAGGTGAATTTGAACTGAAAAATATATCAAAAAATCTCTTCTTCGGCATAAGAAACAGTTTTTCCTACGGAGGCAGAGATGTTTTACCTATGAATGGTATTAATATTTACGGAAATTTATACAGAACATTGAATATAGAAATTTTTATGGCAAATAATCTCAATACCTTTAAACCCGGTGATACAACAGGTATTCCTTCTCAATTCAGATATACTATGGCAACACCTTATAACGATGGTGCCGGGTGCTACAGGGTTAACAAATACGGAATAATAGATCCGGGGCAATATGATAATTCAGCCTGTGGTTTATGGCTGGGCCATGATTTCAGTAAAGGCAGAGCTCATATAGAAGGAGCAATAATAAGATTATATGAAGATTATGCCTCAAATCCTTCTCTCGGAATAGATAAAAATCTCACTTCTCCGCCAAAAGATAGTATTTACTATGGTATAAAAGCATCTTACAACTGGCCGGGAGAAAAAATCAAACTTTACGGAGAATTTAACAGAACAATTTTTGATTATAATCTCCTTGATAACAGTGATGGTCATGGAGGCAATTTCTTAAATACAGGTGTATCGTTCAAATTTGTACCTTTTTCTTTTTTCAGTGAATATTTCAGAATTGATCCCAATTATGACCCTCTTGGATATCATCAGCACTGGGGAAGATTATACCAGGGAGGCACAGGACACCATGACGGATGGCGATGGACTTACGGTTCTTTTTCATCCAACGGAAGAAGATTTTCCAATACAAGACCTAACAGAACAGGAATTAATCTCGGTATAAACTGGAAACTCGGCAACGACATGAGCAGTGCTCTTTACACCAATTTTACTTATCTGGAACAGGTTAAACCCACTCTTATTACAGCCTGTGACGATTCCTTTCAAAAATATGATTTTCTCACAGGTAACACTGTTCCTGACCTTACAGGAATTAATATTTACGGTAATCTTGATCATATGTTTACGGTAAGTGATCCTGCAAAAGGCAAAGAATATGCCTTTGAAGCAGGCGGTAAATACAAAATCAAACGAACGCTTCATACATGGGGTTATTTTGAATATCATAATTTTACCAGAGATTATGAACTGATAAATTATAAGATGGATGTAAACTATTATTTTGCCAATACCGGTATTACATGGTATCCGACAGGTCAATTAAGTCTCCAGGGTTATGTAAATTATGTAAATGTGTCAGGGTTGAATGAAACAGGGAATGAAGTAAAATGGGATCAAATCATACCTGGTTTCGGTTTAAGATACAGTTTCAGCGAGAATATGGAATTTATTTTAGACTACAAATTCTACAGCTATTCCTCTGATACCCCCTGTGATGTATACGATAAAGTTCCTGATATTAACAATGATTATAATGCAAACAAATTGATGACACGATTGACAGTAAAATTTTAGAAATTTGACGGCTAGTAGACAGCCACAATGATTAAGATGTGTGTCATTGCGAGGAGCGATAGCGACGAAGCAATCCTGTCGTACAAGCTTCTATCAATGGGATTGCTTCGCTTCGCTCGCAATGACGAGGTTTACCCATTAAAATCATCGTGGTTAACTACTAGTTTCTCTTTTTTAAAACACAGTATCTTCGTTAAAATCTTTTTCAGTTCTCTCTGTAGAGCTCTTCAATATATCACCTGTAACCGGGTCCAGAATAATCTGTTTTAATTTTTTCTCAGAAGTGACCAATTTAATTTCATAGACAAGATATTCATCCATGTCTTCAAGTTCTATACTGATCAGTTTACCGGGCTCTTTTGCCAGAGCCATATCTATGGCATCTTTAAAAGATATTTTTGCCATATCAGGATATCTGGCTTCATCACGCTTTTCCAATTTTATGGTGCCGGGTTTTACAGGATTTTCACTGTAATTATCTTCATATTCATCTGTATCACTATCTTTTTCCGGAGTTACCATGAGTATTGAACCGTTGCCGGCATCCACACATATTTCCATTATATTATAATCAGACGTGACTATTTCCACCTGATATACCAGATAATCTTCATGAGCCTCAAGTTCCAGTTCCAGCAGCCTGCCGGGACATTCTTTCAATGCTACAGACAGAGCGTGGTCAAAGGTTATCTTCGCCATATCAGGATAAGTGTGTTCATCAAACCTGTATATTTTTATAGTTCCTGTTTTTTCCTGACTTTCTGCCATAGAACAGGAAATCATTAAACATAAAATAAAGATAATAAAGAAAATTTTTTTCATAACAGTCCTCCTGATTTCATATCTTCCGTCTCTTGTTCATAATTTATGAGTTTTGTATTGTATTTCATAGCTTATTACTGGGGTGATCATAAATAATACATATAAGCTCTCGTGACGCGTAACGCGTGACGCGTGACGGAAAAAAGACTTTTATTACCTGCTTATACCCCGGTCAGTAGCTATAAAAATTATTTACACTGAGTTCAATAATTATTTTATCACAAATAATATCTGCAGAAAAGATTGTGTTAAAAAATGACAGGTGATTTTATATACAATGGAAAAAAAAATTATCATAGAATATTCGGAGTGAAAAGTGAAAAAATTGGATTTTACTTACTTTTCACTATTCACTACTCACTGTTCATTAATTAATAGATTTATGAAATCAATTATAATTTCCAGTAAAAGTAAATTTATCTGTCGTAAAAAAACACTATCATATAAAATCTTGACTAAAATAT
>JBEHWO010000521.1:0-4516 GCA_040217695.1 Vulcanimicrobiota bacterium
AAAGACTTCCTTCCCTGATTAAAGGCATATCCTGATCCAGAAAAGGTTTAACTGTTTTTATTCTTTCCTCAATGGTTCCTTCTATTTTGTTATCTTCTTTAATTTCTTCGGAGAGTTTTTTCTTTATCTGGGTTAGTTTTAATCCTGTGATATTTTTCAGATAGTCTTCCAGTTCACTCCCTGTCTTACCCTTAATTTCAGAAATCGGTTTTACAGGCTCTTCTTTACCTGTAAATACCAGCAGATCTTCAGAGGCTCTCTTTACTGTATAATCAATAAGGCCTTCGTAGATATAACCGATATGTTCCACATTGATGGTTCTGTAGGAAACCTTCTGCTGAATATATTCCCTTCCGAGTTTTGCCCTGGCAAAGGAAAGGCTTTTTAAAATTTTATAGATGACATTGTTGGATATCTGGCAGTAAGGACTTTTAAGCACCGGAAATCTTTCAGGATTAAATATGGCTCCTCCATAGGAGGGAAGATTTATATTCGGATGGGGACAGCCATTATATATGAGTTCAAATAGAGCAAGCAATCTTTCCCAGGCATCAAAGGAACTGGAAAAATTATCTTCCGGCTTTTCTCTTTTTTCTTTTTCCAGGGAATATAACAGGTAGGAAACTCCGTAAGCCCTGTCATAAAATAGTTCTCCGTGGGGGAGTAAGGATCTTTCTTCTGCATAAAGAATGAATACAAGACGCATCATAACAATAAGAGACATTTCATATATTTCCCTGTAATCAATTCCTTTTAATAATTCGCCAGAGGATCCTTTATCGGTATCGGCTCTGTCCAGTGCGGCAGTGAATAGCTCTATGGCAGATCTGATCTGGTCTCCCAGTTGATCCGTAATTTCGATCTGTTTGTCCTGACTTTCCCTGATGAGATTAAGGAGCAGTTTGTTTTCCTCTTCATTACGGAAACGGTCATTACATAAAAGTGTGTGGAAAGCATCGGCAGTTGTTTTCTCTTCTATCCATGTCTGAGCAGACCAGGTTATATAATAAGGCGAAAGTCCCGGCTCACAGTATAGAAGGCGAAAATCCACGCCGTTGGTAATAAGACCAAGAGGAAGCCTTGTTTCATGTAAGAGACGGGATAATTTTGTGTGGGCAGAGACCTTCCATTTTCCAGTTTTCGTTTCAGATTGATCAATTGACTGGCCGGGAGGAATAATAGATACGAGAAGTTTTATCTCTTCTTCTCCTTCTTCATTCTGTCCCGATAGAACTCTGGTCGGTTTTAATATCTGATTTACATCAGAAAGTTCAACCTTTACTTCCTCAGGGATAAAGGGATGTTTTTTCCAGTCTTCCGGCTTAAAACCAAGGAAATCTTCCAGAATAAAATCAATCCACCGGTTCAGGAAATGAGAGGGGTCTTTTTTTCTGTTTATAAAAAATCTTTCCCATTCCTTTATCAGTTTCCTGTAAAGGAACTGGTCTGTTTTAACAGGTCCTTCAGGGAAATGTTCTGCCAGAACAGGTTCACTTATGAGAAGACCTGACATTTCTACAAGACTGAGCCAGTCGTGATTTTCTTTTGACACTTTATGTTTCTTTTTCATATCAAATTATCAGGAATAATATAGAAAATCCCTAAAGGAAAAATACGAAAACTTTTTATGGAATAACGTTTTTTTATGGTTTTCGGCTCTTCTTCCATATCCCTTTCAAGCTGTTCCTTTCTTCTTTTAAGCCAGCGAATATCTTCATCATACTGTTCTTTTTCTTCTTCATTGAAAAAAGTCAACTGATAGGCTTTCGGTTCCTTTACATCTTCAAGCCTTACGGTAATTTCTTTGATTCGTTCCCTGATTAATTTATTTACCTGTTTTATTTCTTCTTTTTCTTTTTCTTTAATTATATCTTTGATTTTTTCTTTTTCTTCTTTTTCTCTTTCTTTTATGTGTTTATTTAATTCTTTCTTATGGGCTGTAAACCAGTGGCGGAATTTTTCACCTGCTGTTTTAGGTATTTCACAGTAAGTGCCTTCTTCGTTTAAAAGCACCTGAATATAGGATTTTTCAAGAGGAGTATAGCTGGTCTGATCTATCTCTCCTCCTATAAATATTATGTCTTCATGCAATTTATTTCCCGTTTCGCTTATTATAATGACTCTTCCGAAAGCTATGATAACAGGGTATTTAAGTGATGAGAAAGGTAAAATCTTATAAGACACTCTGTTCATTTTATGATGTGAAGCGAAACCGGAAGACCAGATCTGGGAACGGAAAATGGATATGGCTTTTTTCATAAGAGGATGGTTGAGATGAATATATATTGTATCTTTTCTGTCTTTTGAGTAGTTTCTGTCAAAAACTATATTTAAAAGCCTGTCTTTTTTATCCCGGAGGGCATAAGTGAGATTCTGCCAGGAAGATGGAAGTGTTCTTATTCTGTAACCTTTTCCTTTAAGCTCTCCTTCTGTAATTTCTTCAAGACCTTCATGACCTGAAAGTTTTAAAGCTTCATTCAGAACTGTTCTAAAATTATCAGGGGTAAGCTCCAGATCTTTCTTTGTTTCTACATAACGGTGACGGATTTTTTTAATTGCTTCTCCGAGATTTATCTCAGAACCGAGTTCACTGTAAATTTTTTCTTTTCTTGCTTCAGGGATTTTATATTCTTCTTTGAGCATTGCTTTTTCAATCTCTTTTTCGATAATTTCTCCCATACTGCCAAGTTCTTTTCTTATTGTCTGCATTTTATCTATAATTACCTGAAGGAAACGGGAGTCTTCATGATTTCTGTAAATAAAGTGATAGACAGTCATGTCTCTTGTCTGTCCATGTCTGTCTATACGGCCGTTTCTCTGTTCCATTTTATTGGGATTCCATGGGATTTCATAGTGAATCATATAACGGCAGTATTTTTGCAGATTTAACCCTTCTGAAGCGGCATCTGTAGCAATCAGAATTCTTACCGGATTTTCTTCCACAGGTGATTGAAAGGCATATTTAATTTCTTCTCTTTCTTTAGCAGACATACCTCCGTATAAGGTTTTAAAATACTTTTCTTCCCCTTTTTTTATCAGGATTTTCTGAAGATATTCAAGGGTATGTTTGTATTCTGTAAATATGATGAGACGTTCATTATTCCATAAACCGCCGGATTTCATGTGTTTTTCTATCCATCCCATCAGCTTTTTTACTTTAGAATCAGTTCTGTCTTTCCTTTTTGAAGCTATATCCCATAATTCTGTGAGCCAGTCATTTTCGTCATCTGTCAGTTCTCCAAAGAATTTAGATGTCTCCTGAAGGGCATCTTCTTCAAGCCTGATTTTTTCATCATCATTATCCTGATCCTCTCTGGATTGTTCCTGAAGCAGTCTTGCCAGGTCGAGATCGGTAGTTCTGGTTGTTTCTATTCCCGGCCCTGTTACGTTATCCAGATGGGTATCCATGGAATGATTAAAAGAAAGGGGAGAAGAAAGTAGTCTTTTCTTTAGCATAGTAAGGGCAAATCTGATCAGAAAAGATTCGTCTGAGGAACATCTTTTCAGCCTTGATTTCGTATATTTATCAAGTAAATCAAAGGATCTTTCTTCTTCATCGTCAAAATCTATTTCTATAGCTTTAACTTCTCTTTTAGGAAATTTATTTTCCCCAAGAGCATTTAAAATATCCTCTTTTAACCTTCTTATTGTAACAGTTTTTACCTGTTCTTTGTTTATTTCAGGCCCTCTGGCAAATCTCAGGGGATCAAGCATTTCCAGGAGAGCTGTAAAGCTTTCTGTAAATCCGTTATGGGGAGTGGCTGTAAGAAAAAGCCTGTTTTCAAAGTGATTGATGATGGAACGAACCATTCTTGTTCTGTTTGAATCCCTTACATATTGATTTTTGCCGGAAGGAGCAACATTATGGGCTTCATCCAGAACGAGGAGATCCCATTCTTTTAGAATATTGTCGATTTTGTCTTTTGCCATGGAATTAAGAAACTGGTTTAATGGTCCTTCTCTTTTTATAAAATCCATTGATGTAATCAAACGGGGATAACTGTTCCAGGGATTTACGTGAAGGCCATATTCTTTTCTGAGCATGAGGACATATTCTCTATCCATGATTTCAAAGAAAAGCTGAAATTTTTCTTCCATTTCTTCTTTCCACTGCTGCTGCAGGGAAGAGGGGCAGATTATGAGTATTTTTCTTACTCTCTGTTTTGCAATAAGTTCCTGCATGATAAGACCTGCTTCAATAGTTTTTCCGAGTCCTACATCATCGGCGATCAGAAGATTTGCCCTTGCCATAGTTAAAGCTCTGACTACAGGTTCTAACTGGTAGTCTTCGAAATCAATGTCTGCCCTGAAGGGTGAATGAAGGGGAGGGATAGAGACAAGAGGAGTGGATGACCATCTTACTGCATGAAGAAAAGCGATGAACCTTTTGAGAGAGTCCCAGTTTTCCGGAGCAGGGTAATCTATTTCTTCAAAGATTTTTTTGTGGATTTCCAATTCCCATATAACAGAGAGTTTTTCGCCGAGGGAATCGTCATCGAGACATTCAAGGTTAACC
>JBEHWO010000522.1:0-4514 GCA_040217695.1 Vulcanimicrobiota bacterium
AAGTAAATCCGTCATAGAAATTAAGAGAATTACCTTCTTTTTTCCCTGTAAATGTAAACACTGTTCTCGGTGCACCGTCAATTGAATAATTGGTCCATTTCCCTCCTTCATCGGAAGAATTTCTGTATTTTTTCATGGCTCCTTCACCCTGTCCTTTTATAAGTCCTGTACCGGCATCTATGGAAAAGGTAAAGGCATAACTGATTACTATATCCTGTTCAATAGTACTTCCTTTTGTAGGATGTTTCGAGTAGGCATGATAGGTGCTTTCTCCGTTACCGCTCCACTGAGACCCGCCTGAAGGTATCGAAGCTCCTGTAAGGCTTCTGCCGCCTTTTTGAAAATATACAAGTTCTCTCACCTGCGTGACTTTCTCTTCTATCTGCTGTATCTCTTTTACAATACCTTTTCCGGGAGCAATCCATATGGAACTGTTCTGCACCCTTTTTTCATCTGTAAAACCAGAAGTAATGTCAATCTTGAGACATTGAAATATACCTGCAGGAACCTTTATAAATTCCTGAGATGTTACCTTTGCGGTTATAAGAACATGTTTCCCTGAAATTTCTCTGTCTACTGCAGTCCATGTGGCATTGAGTTGAAGAGGAAATTTAAGGTTCCTGGCAGGAACCAGTTTATTCCATTTCTCTCTTGTTGTTCCAAGATACATGAGACCCGAACTGTCTTTACTCATATAATCTTCCTGAACATCACCGGAAGTATCAATACTTTTAACTATAAAAGCCTGTTTTCCCTGTACATCTTTTATTCCTCCTACAACAGAGGTTTCAAAGGAAATTTCATCTCTGTCTCCCCACAATTGTTTTTGCATCACCACTGCCTGTCCCTGCTCAAAGGGGAAACTGTCCGCTCCTATTGTTATGGGAGGTAAGTCCTCGGAAATTACAGGGTTACAGAAGACACATAAAGATAGAAGGCTTAATAGAAGGAAAATCTTTTTAGCGATCATATTTTTCTCAGCTCCTTTAAAATTCGTGACGCGTGACGCGTGACGCGTGACGCGAAGCATGGAAACAGATGTTTCTTCTCATTGTTTTACAATTGCAGAAATTATGCCTAATAGGGGCGGAATATCCGCCCCTATAAAATTTATATCTATTTATATTAATAAGCATTTGAAATTATGTATGATCACGCGTAACGCATAACGCGTAACGCGTTACGATCATACTATCCAAGGTTTCCGAGACTATTTATAAGTGATTTTGATAATATTTCCTGACCTTTAATCAATTTTTCCTGTGCTTCTTTTACTACTTTAATCCCTTCTTCAAGATGGGCAGCATTGGATTCCATAAGGAATAGTGTCAGAATATTAAAAGCTTTCTGGTATACGCTTATTCCGTCTTCTATTATACCTACAGCTTCAAGTCCTTCCTGGGCTTTACGTATTTTAAGTTCTGTAGAAATTTCAGGTAATTTCGATGCAGTTTCTTCTATTTTACTTTTCATCTGGTTTATAATTTCTTTTAATTTTTCCGGAGGTAATTTCCCGGCTCTTACCTGTTCCACTGCATTCATTAATGTATCAAGATACTTACCGGTAATTCCGAGTTCTGGCAGTCCTTCTTTATTTCCCAAAATAATTCAACTCCTTTGTGAATTTTAAAAACAAAATTATTATAACACAGTGATTTTTAACAGGCAAGGAAGATTATGTTTTTTTATGACAGATAGCTTCACGGGTAGTAACAAATTAATTGTAAGCAAATACGTTGAATCCTTTTTCAATTTCATGTATCATAATATATAGAGGTGATTTTTATGGATATGGTTTTAGGTATGTTCATACTTTCTATGGGAATCTTATTATGGCTTGGCTGTTATGCATGCAGGAGGAGAAAAGAACAGGTTGCAGAAGTTGAAGAAAGAACTGATAATTTTAGAAGGATGTGATCATTCTGGAAGAAGAAATTCTTGTAAAGAAAAGTAAAGAGGGAGATTTTGAAGCTTTTGAAGAACTTGTAAATAGTCATGAAAAAAATGTATATAACATAGCATGGAATATGCTGAGAAATCAGGAGGATGCAGAAGAGGTTCTTCAGGAAACTTTCATTAAAGCCTATAATAAATTAAATCAATTTGAAGGGAGAAGCAAATTTTCCACATGGCTTTACAGAATAGCTACAAATGAATCTCTTATGATGATCAGAAAAAAGAATCCCATCCAGCCTGTTTCTCTCGATGAACCGGTTGACGATGGTTACAGAGCAAAAATAAGACGAGAACTTATTGACTGGAAAGAAAATCCGCAGGATATTTATTTAAAAAAAGAATTGAGAGAAAAAATAGACTATATAATCTATACTCTTCCTGAAGATTATCGCTCTGTTTTTGTCCTGCGTGATATTCAGGGCTTTTCAGGAGAAAAGGTAAGTGAAATTTTATCCATTACCATCCCGGCCGTAAAGGCAAGGCTGCACAGGGCAAGACTCTATGCAAGAGAAATATTGAATGATTACTTCAAACAGACCAGATAAAAAAACAGTGAAGTCCGAGAAATTTTCAAAGAACAGAGGTGAATATAATGGAATGCAGGAAACTTTTATCAGAACTGTCCAATTATATTGATCATGATATTGACCCTTCCATATGTGATGAGATAGAAAAACATATTGACGGATGTTCCCCATGCCAGGTTTTTATAGAAACCCTGAGAGATACCGTGAGAATTTTCAAGGAAAACTGCCCCCAGAAAGATGTGCCGGAAAAAGCAAAGAAAAAACTCAGAGAAAAATTAACGGCGATAAAGAAGTGAAAGGCAAACAGTTATCAATGATGCGTAATTTACGTGACGCGTGACGCGTGACGCGTAGGGTAAGCCTGATCACTCTTCATTTTTCACTTCTCACTTTTCACTATTGACTCTATCAGCTGAAATGGGGACTTTTTTTGATTTTATTCAACAGATAAAGAGTCAGAAATATATTTCCTGTAATAAGAACAAATAATATTATCAGACCTGAATTATTCAGAATAGATTTTTCAGCAGGAACTTTAATTTCTGACGTTTTATCTATCTGTATACCACACTGCCCCTGGCCGTTCCTGGCATATCTGATTTGAATGGAAACCTGGGTATAATTATTATATTGTTCATAACCTGCCATGGAATTTTTAAGACTTGAAATCTGGGAGTTTACAAGCTGAGATAATTCTCCCTGAAGATATATCCTGTCATCTCCGGATAAATTTAATTTTTCAATTACCGGGGGATATATATCGGATAATTTTTTATAGGCTTCAAGACGTTTTTTATAATTGTAATAATCATTTGTATAATCAGACGTTGAAAAATTTGTGCTCTCTATCTGTCCCAGGATTTTCATATCCGACAGGAAAGAGCTGAGTTTATCGGGGTTTATCTGGACTGTGGCATTACCGGTTCCATTCTGTTGATTGAAATCAAAATTCGTGAGATTTCCATTATACTGTTTCACGAGTCCGTAGAGACCATTCTGAGTTTTAATATAATCTTCAATTATGATAGTACAGTTTACGTATGTCTGAACAATTCTTCCCTCACTCACAGGTTTTGCATGGACACATGTAACACAGAGAAGCAATACCATACACAAAAATACTAACTTTTTCATTATAATTACCTCCTCTTTAACATTTCCCTTACAGTCGATATTTTACATGTTTTATTCCATAAAATAAAAAATTTTTTTTTATCAAAAAGCAGTGAGAAGTGAAAAATATTAAACGTATTATATAGGGATTGTCGAGAAATAACTCCGTCATATTTACAGTCTATATCGTGATGCGTAACGCGTAACGCGAGGATAATAACCGTTCTGATAATTTGCCAGGTTTATTTTTTTCCAGTCTAATAGTGTAAGTTTTACAAATAAAGATTTGTTTTAAGCTATAAATTATAAATTTATTACACATGAGACCTGTTAACTGGTAACTGATAACTGGTCACTGGTCACTGTTAACCGGTCACCGGTCACCGGTCACCGGTCAAAAGAGTCTTGACGTCAAAATATCCCAGAGACTTTTCTTTTCCTGAGGTTTTTCATCTGATAACTCCTGCTGGTCTCCGCTTCTTATTATCTTATTCATGGAAAGACTGAAGGCTACCATAAGAGACGGGCCGAGTTCCAGGGCAAGTTCTTTATTTACATCATCTACTTTGCTTACAGGCATTTTAAATTTCAGACATCTGACTCTGAGTTCATTTTCCACATATTTATCAAAGTTCTTGATTATAGATGTGCCTCCTGAGAATATGACAGGAATAGACGATACTATTTTATATTTTATCTTAAAATTTTCCATAACTGTTATTATATCATTGAGCATTCTCTTTATAAGTCCTGTTACGAGGCTGAATAAAACAAACTCACTCTCTGTGGCACCTTTCTGGAGATTCAACTTCAGATTTTTCTTTTTTAATTTTTCAGCTTCATCAAAATCCAGTTTCAGTTCGGCAGCTATAGCTCTTGTAAAATCATTCCCTCCTACAGCCAGTGTACTCGTATACC
>JBEHWO010000523.1:0-4501 GCA_040217695.1 Vulcanimicrobiota bacterium
AGCAATTCAAAACATGTTATTACTATAAATTCCATAAATTCCAGAGGTGAAGGTGTAGGAAGGATAAATGAGTGGGTTGTATTTGTTCCCTGCGGCGTTCCCGGTGATCAGGTAGAAATAAAAATAGAAATTACTAAAAAAAATTATTCTACCGGTAGAATAATAGATATAATAAAACCTTCATCTTATAGAGTTGAGCCGCCATGTGAATACTTTGGTTCCTGCGGAGGATGCACTTTTCAACATATAGAATATAATTATCAATTATATTTAAAAGAAAATTTAATTAAAGAAAATTTAAAAAAAATAAGCAACATACAGTCCGGGCTGGTTAGAGAAATTATTCCGAGTGATAATATATGGAATTATCGTAATAAAGTACAACTTGTAATCAAAAATCAAAATGGAAAAATTTCTACAGGTTTTTTTCGCAGGGACAGTCATGATCTGATTCATATAAAGTATTGTCCTATACAGCATGACCTCAGCAATAAAGTTATAGAACGCATTGTACCTTTATTGTCAAAATGGACTGTTTACGATGAAAACAGATGTTCAGGTCTGCTCAGATATATTATATGTAAGACCAGTTTTTCTAATAAAGAGACCCTGTGTATACTTGTCTGTAATAAAAAAGAAATACCTGAAAGAGAAAAATTTTTAGAAAATTTAAAACAAATTAGCGGCCTCGCGGGAGTAGTTCAGAATTTTAACTCTTCTATGTCCAATGTAGTTATGGGAGAAGAAAATTTTCTTTTATCCGGTAGAAATTATATATTGGAAGAAATTAAAAATATTAAATTCATGATCTCTTCTTCATCTTTTTTTCAGGTTAATACAGGTCAGATAGAAAAAATGTATGATATTATTTCGAGTTTAATATCACCTTTAAATATAAAACAGGCTATAGATGCATACTGCGGCATAGGTACATTCAGTCTTTTTTTAAGCAGGTATGCCGGTTATGTTTCTGGTATAGAAGAAAATACAGAAGCAGTAAGTATGGCAAGAAAAAACATGGAATTAAATAATATGACTAATATAGACTTTATAGCCGGCCAGGTAGAGGATTTACTTTATAATATCGGGCGTGATAAAAAAGTTGATTTAATTATTCTGGATCCGCCGAGAAGAGGTTGTGAATCTGATATTTTGAAGACTATAAGAAAACTTGATATAGATCATATAGTTTATATATCCTGTAACCCTGCAACTCTGGCAAGAGATCTGGCAATATTAAGAGAGTTACAATATGAAGTTAAAGTAATTCAACCTGTAGATATGTTTCCCCACACCCCTCATGTGGAAAATATATGTTATTTGCAAAAAAAAAGTTCAGATGATATAATTTGAACTGATAATTGTGCTCAAAGAGAGGTTATGATAATGAAACTGGTAAGACTTTCTCCTGTACTGTGTGAAAAAGTGTCCCATCTTGAAGCCAGGATATCAAAGGTGAAACTTGGATTGGATGAAATCAGAAAGAATTTAAAAGATGTTGAAGCAAATAATTGTAATTTAAGTTATGCACTTTTAGATAAACAAAATGAACTTTTAGGATATATAATATCATGGTTTTCAGATTCTCAGTTTGTAATAGATGAGATAGTTGTATTTATAGACGATCTGGTTATTTTACCTGATTACGAAAACTATAAATATAATTTAATAAAAGCTGTTGTTAAAAATTTAGAAGAAAGAAACTTATCAGGTACAGCCATAGAAGTTACTCTTCTTCATAAAGATTGTAACGTCTGGATAAATGACCCTGATATAGAGGAAAAAGTTGGATATACACTGAGCAACAGTCTGAAATATAATGATGATGAAGCAGGAGAAGAACTGGTATTATTAAGATTTGAGCCTGTAAATTAAATATTATGAAGTCAATACTTCTATATATTTCATCTCTTAATAATTTTCTTCCGCAATAAACGACTGGAGGAAGTTGTATTGTTGCCTTCAGGTAAGATATTACAATCCCGTTATCAACTTCAAGGACTTATAGAGTCAACTGTAACATTTAATCTGTACATAGCCAGAGATTTACATTTTTCTGATAAATTTTGGTTTATCAGAGAAATACAATCTTTCCCGGACGATCCGTTTACTTCTGCTATTTTAACAAAGCATTTTCAGGAGAAATCTCAATATTTTTCAAAGCTTGAACATCCGGGGCTGGCCAAAATAATAGATTATTTTACAGAAGATAGAAAAAATTACTTTGTTATGGAATATACGTCCGGCCAGACTCTGAAACAGTTCTTTAAAAATCCAAACAGAGCCTCTGAAGATCAGGCACTAGCCATAGGAACACAACTGGCAGAAGTCATAGAATATTTACATAGTTTAAGACCAGAGCCGGTATTGCTATTAAATTTAAATCCGTCACATATTTATATTCATTCGTCAGGCATTTTACTTGTAGAATACGGTTTTTCTACATTACTCGCCCGGTCAGGCAAAATACAGTATTTACTTGAAGACGGAGAAGGCTACTGTGCACCTGAAATACTTCAGGCAAAAGTAGATAATCGTACCGATGTATATTCTCTTGGAATAATATTATATCAATTTTTAACAGGGTTAGATCCTAAAGAATCAGTAAATTTGTCATCTATAAGAATTAAAAATCCTGATGTGTCAACTCAACTGGATAATTTAATTAAAAAAGCTATTAAAGATAAATCGTCAGAAAGATACCCTTCTGTTACACATTTGAAAAAAGAAATAATTCGTATACCCGGGAAGAAAGATGGAACCCGGAAAACCGGGAAGGTGCAACCAACGGTAGAGGATGCATGTGATTACACTATAGGGAGCAAACTTGATGCTCTCAGAAAAAGCCAGAATGTTTTTAAAGAGGATTTATACGACGATACAGGCGATACTTCAAGCAAACTTGATGCTCTCAGAAAAAGCCAGAATGTTTTTAAAGAGGATTTATACGACGATACAGGCGATGCTTCGGTGGACTCTCTCAGAAAAAGCCAGAATGTTTTTAAAGAGGATTTATACGATGACAGGAACAGCATTTCTAAACATATTGATAAAGTTAAATCACAGATGAAGAGTATAGTCAGGGAAAAGAGTGATAAAGTATCTTTATTTGAAAATTCTATAGATTTTTCCAGAGCAGGTATATTTATTCTTGTTTTTCTCGGTATTGTTATATTGTCCATATCTGTATTGCTGGCAATAAGATCTTTCAACTTGTTTTCTGCTGTTCCTGAAGATAATCAACATAATGAAGGAGAAAATTCTTATAAAATAAAAGGCATAGAAGATTATAATAATAAACATTATGTAGAAGCTGTAGAAAATCTTACTAAAGCACTCAGTGTAGACCCTGAAGACGGGCTTGTTTCCATATTACTTCAAAATTCCTATCTTTATATCAACGGAAAACCTTTTTATGTTATAGCTGTTCTGGCACCTCTGTCAGGATACAGCCAGAAAAAAGGAGAAGAACTACTGAGAGGAGTATCTCTTGCACAGATAAAAATAAATGAAAAAGAAGAGATTTACGGAAAAGGAATTATGATAAGAGTAGAAGATGATATGTCTACCATATCGGGAGCTATTAACGCAGGAACTGTGGTATGTAATGATAATACTATATCTGCAGTTATAGGACCTTTAAACAGTGATCAGGTGAAAGCAGTATCTCCTGTGTTTAACGAGCATAAATTGGTATGTATTGCCCCTACTGCAAGTTGTCCCGGTGTCGATGAACTCGGCCCTTATATATTTCGATTGAGCGGAACTTCTGAACTGGAAGCAGGAGCGCTGGGAAAATTCTGTATTGAACAGGCAGGGTTTTCAAGAATAGCAATTATGTATGATGATACACAGGCTTACAGTGCCGGACTTGCCAGAGAATTTAAAGATAAAGCCACTCAACTCGGTGCAACAGTAACAGCAGATAAAGTTTTTAGCTCAGATAAGACAGATTTTAAGAGTGAACTTTCGGAAGTAATTAAATCCTATCCTGACGTATTATTTTTTTCCGGCTATCACAAGGAGGCAGCCAGATGTTCTCTGGCTCTCAGAGAACTTGGCTCCAATATTCAATTAATAGGAGGAGATGCTCTTTATACTCAGGAACTCATAGATATAGGAGGTAAATCTGTTGAAGGAATTTTATTTACCAATTATTTTCATCCTGATTATAATAATAAGACACGTGAATTTTCAAAAGAATTTTCTGACAGGTTCAGAGTAACTCCTTCTGCAAGAACGGCTCTGTCATATGATTCTCTTATGATTCTGGCCAGAGCAATTAATATATCCGGAGCGAACAGTAAATCAATAAGAGATTATTTGCTTTCTCTGAATAAGAAAGCTTTTGAAGGAATTACAGGTAAAACATTTTTTGATTTACATGGCAATTCATGTAGAGATTTATTTTTAATAACAGTTAAAGATGGTAAATTTATTCTCGTAAGTAGATTAAATTTTTAGATTGAGCCCGGGGAAACTATGTCTGATAATTTCGTAA
>JBEHWO010000524.1:0-4483 GCA_040217695.1 Vulcanimicrobiota bacterium
TGGAAAAATAAAGAAGTATGAAGAAGAGATAAAAGAGGTTACGATTTCAAATAACCACAGTGTAAAAGATATTGAAATAACACAGAATATAGAGACTAAAGAAGTTGATATTAGTAAATTTCAGGAGATAAAGAAAGAGAGGGTAGAGAATAAAATTAATGAGCCGGTAAAGCAATCTTCTGAAATTAACGTTAAACAGGTTTCTAAAGCCTGTAAGGAGAAAAGCAATTCTCCTCTTGCAGTTCTTTTGAGAGATCTTGGCATGGCGGAGGATATGATAAATTTCTGCCAGAACCGTTATGAAGATACTGAGAATGTTATTAAATATTTAAAAGAAATGAGTCCCGGCGAGAAAGAAAAGATTAAAAATATTCCAGGATATATTTATAAATTGGTCCGTGACGGATTTACTCCTCCAGATGGGTTTGAGACTGCTCAGGAAGTTGAAGAGAGAAATGAAAGAAAAAAAGCAGCTGAAGAATTCGGAGAAAAGATCATGAAAGAATTTGATGAAGGAAAGATTAAATATTTTGCTCCAAAGGAAGGTTTAAAGTTTCCCTTGAGTATTATTCCTAATAATATTCAGTTCTTATATAAAAAATCTAATGGTATGCCTTTAGCTGGTCTTTTCAGTGAATGGATGGAGGAAAGATTCTTTACCAGATGAGTTTTCAAGCTTCGTAATATTAAAAAGATATGCAAGTTAAAATTACTGTAATCATTATCCCTTACGGGCGGTGTCCTAATTAGACGAACTACATTGCTGTAGTATTGGATTTTACCAATATCTCCGGTGTGACAGACAAAATGTATGTAAGTAATTTTGGTTAGAGCATATCTTTTTTAATATTATATCATAACTAAGTCTATCAAAGTCGGTTATTTTTTTGCGGTATTATTTTGGATATTTGGAACTAAAAAGTTCCAAACCAGTAATGGCTGGTTCCAAAATGGAACTGGCTGGTTCCAAACCAGTAATGGCTGGTTCCAACGACACCTAAAAAAGCCTTACAGCATAAGGAATTGCGAACCTCTTATTTAAGACATATATTTAAGACATATATTTAAGACAACAAAGATCTCCCTGCCCCCATTTTTTGTTGTTTTTTTAAGAAAAGAATAATAAAAAAACTAACTTAATCTTCTAATCAAAATTTTAAGATAAAAACTTATTTCTTTTATTTCAAATTTCAGCTTATCAGTAGGGAATTGGGAGGGTAAATTTTACTATGGCCGGCGAGACCGGCGGGACTGAGCTTTTAAATTATATTTTATTCCTTATTACCAGAACTTCCACCATGGTTTTCTTGCTTCTTCTAATTCTTTCCTCCAGGCATCTGCCATTTGTTTTTCTCTCTCTTCTGCTTCTTTCTTTTCTTTTTCTGTCTGTATTTGCAAGGCTTCCTTCTCTTTTTGGATATCTAAAATCTGACTTTGAAGGATCGTTAATGCTTCCTGTTTTTCTCGTCCGGCCTGAGTTTTTACTTTTTCCAGTTCCAGCCTGTGTTTTTCTTCCAGTTCGTGCCGGATGGTCTCAGTCATGGTCTTTAGATCTTCTTTTTCTTTACGTTCCATCTCGATTTGAATTATTAAGTCCTTTTCTTTCTCCTGACTTTCCGACTGTATTTTTTGTATATAGGTTTTGTCTGGTAATGATTTTACTTGCTCTCTGAGAATTTCATTCTCTTGCCTGAGAGTTTCTTTTTCTGACTGAAGATGTTTTACTTCATTTTCAAGAATTCCAAGTCGGTAAAGAGCCTGTTCTTCAATAGGCTTCATTAAAGATGTGGAAAGATGTGAAAAGCTCTTTACAATGGCCTCCTGTAAGGTTTCTTCTGTTAGATGAAATTCACTGCTTTTCATATGAATTTCATCATGAATTTCATTGCTTTTCATATGAATTTCATTGCTTTTCATGTCCTCCAATTTATATCCTAAAAATCCTTCTAAATCCTCTCTTTTAACGTGAAAAGCATGATGAATTCCATCCTCTTTCACTACAAAAGAAGGTATTTTTCCTGATTTAATTAACCTGTAAATAGTGGTATTTGATTTCCCTGTAATAGAGGATATTTCTTTTATGGAAAAATCTTTTTTCATTGTTTACTCCTTCATGAATTTCAATGAAATTCATATGAATTCCATGATGAATTTCATATGAATTTCATATGAATTTCATCAATAAAAAATAGTCGAATTGCCTCATAACAAGACATCTTCGACTATTTTTTTTGTTATATTCCACAGGTTAAGAAAGTTTCCTGCTTTTGCCGATTTAGAAGGATTTTTTTAAAAATAGGTGGAATAGGTCTTTAGTTTAATATAAAGGGAGGTAATGGTTATGACTATAGGAGATCCGGACTGGATCATAAAACTGGGCCCCATTACGCGGACCAATCATGCCGGCACAAAGAAACAGGCTGAAGAGGGTGCAGCTCTTCAGGTTAAAGATGATGTCAAAGTGATTATGGATACTGCAAAACCTCTTATTCCTCTTCTTTCCAAAGGTATTGTTCTTGCAGGCGGTGCTGAACCTGTTGTGAAAGAGGAAGTTCCTGTTCCTGAAGTAATAAGTTATCAGCTTCCAGATGGCAAATGGTTTGCTATTGCTACTTCAAAGGTGTTCGGCGTTAAGCTGGCTGAACCCAAGCCAAAAGAGGATTAAAGCTCTCTATTCAGAGGGTTTCTTATTTTTTGCGGTTTTTCCTGTGCCTGGCTTTGACGGGTTAAGTCGCCGGCGGATCTGTGACGATGTTCTGAAGTGGAGGATCTTTTTCTGTGATATAGTTACCGGATTTCCTGTCTCCGGGTGTGTTGTCTGAACAGGAGGTTTTTCTGTTACGTTAAATGTTCCGAGTCCTCTTATTTCGGATCTGCCGGTAAAGACAATATCGTCTGCAATAATGTCTATGACTCTTTGCAGGAATTTTCTGCCTGTTCTCTGTGGCAGTCCGAGTTCTTTTGATATTATGTCTGCTATTGTTTTCTGTGTATGTCCCATGAATAGATATTTCGATGGACTCTATATAAAATCCTTTGATACGGATAGATTGGAGGTTTGTTATGAGTAATAGAAAAAACTGGATGGATGTGGCTCAGGAAGTTCTTGGTTCTATTACTTCCGGGCAGGATGAATGGCTCAGAAGAAAAGTTGATGTAGATTGTTCCGATATCAGGAAAATGACTACAAAGGAGATAAAGCAAAGATTTCCCGGCAGATTTAAGCCGGTAAAGAATCCGCAGAATCCGCAGAATCCGCAGAATCCAGAAAATCCTCAGAATCCGAATGAACCAGATAATCAGGATGCAGGTGTAAATGATGCCAGATTAATAAGAACTTTTATCTGGCAGTCTTATCTTATGATAAAGTCTGATGAGCTTGAACCTATGAAAGGTAACATGAGAACTTTCTGGTATAGAGAGCTTGGGCCTTTTCTTAAGTATCACGGACTTTATGAAGAGGACAGGTTTGAAGGTGAGAAACTGCCTGTTGAAGTTGCAAAAATTATAGAGGATGATTCTCGTGATGATGAAGCCAGGGTAAAAGAATTTGAAAGAGCTTTTAAAGGTCAGGGACGTGAACTTTATTTGCTGGATAAGATGAGCAAAAGTTTTGATGAATTTGTTTTGAATAGCTTTTTCCGTTTTAAAGGAGAATTTGAGTTTCAAGATCCAAGAGAAGCTTTCAGGATAATAGGTGTTAAAAAGCCGAGATATATTTTCTTTACAGAGAAAGAAGGGTTGTTCTGGTTCTGCAAGGAGATTGCTAAAACTTACGGCATTTCTGCAGTAGCCTCTCATGGTGAGCCGGGATATCTGACTATGGAATATTTTTCTGATGCTCTTAAAGCGAAAGGGGTTCGTAATGTTGAGATAGGAGCTCTTACGGACTATGACCCCTGGGGCTATAATATAGCCAGAACTTTTGGTAAGAAGATGAAAACTCCTATTTTCGGATTTGGTGTTAATACTACTTTTTTGACAACTCTTGACCTGTTCACTCCTTATACTATCGAACATAAGAAAAGATTTCTTGGTAATGTGAGTGATTCCAAGCTGAGTCAGGTTGAGGAGTGGGTGAAAAAAACCGGTGGAATTAATGGAGAGCAATACGGAATACATGTTGATAATGCAGAAATGGATAAAGTTAGAGATGCTATTAAGAACTGGCTGAAGCAGGTTGGTAAAAAACCATGGAAGTTGTAATAGGCAGGACAGGTGTCATGGTTATCTGATTTAGTGCCAGGACAGTAGTATTTTGGCTGAGTACTGGAGTACTCTGGTCTGGTACTCCGTTGGAATTTCTCGGATTACCTGAGTACTCAGGGTAAAAGGCAGTAACAGGGTATTTTTGCCCAACCCCTCGAAAAGGCCGGTAGGATTTTTAAGTCAAATACTTTTCTTCCAAAATATCAATAATTTTTTGAATATCAATTGTATTTTCTTTTTTATGAAATTTATATCTTCCATAAAGATTAATATG
>JBEHWO010000525.1:0-4472 GCA_040217695.1 Vulcanimicrobiota bacterium
CAGAACCAGTGAAAATAATTCAATATTTTCCTGACCGGGCAATATGGAATGTTCCACAAGTTCAATAAAATAACTGGCACATGTAAGTTTTTTCAGGTCTTCTCTCAAACCGTAATGAGGATTGGAAACTTCTACCTGAGAGATTCCGTCCATGCTTTTACCTTCTGACAGCATAAGATAGACATGAGAGAATACCTCCAGACTTCCGCTGAATTTGCTGGAAGGTTTCCTTACACCTTTTGCGACTGCATCAATTTTCCCGTACATAGGGGAAAAGAGAATAAATATTCTGTCAGCTTCCCCTAAATTACGGGTTCTGAGAATAACTGCATCTGTCTTATAAAGACTAATAGCCATCACCTTTAGCAGCTTTATTTTCCACTATGGAAACACTTGCACTGGCCCCGATTCTTGTTGCTCCTGCTTTTACCATTTCCATAGTTTTCTTATAATCGCGAATACCGCCCGATGCTTTTACTCCCATATATTTACCTACCACTTCCCTCATAAGAGCAATATCTTCTGCAGTGGCTCCGCCAGGGCCAAAACCGGTAGATGTTTTTACGAAATCGGCACCTGCTTCTTTTGAAAGTTCGCAAGCTTTAATTTTTTCTTCCCTGTTCAGCAGAGCCGTTTCCAGAATAACCTTAACCAGTCTTCCTCCTGCCGCATCTACTACTGATTTTATGTCATGAAGTACAAGATTATAATCTCCTGCTTTGAGGGCACCGACATTTATAACCATGTCTATTTCATCTGCTCCGTTTGCCACTGCATCTCTTGTTTCCATCGCTTTTGTCACGGACGTATCGGCTCCCAGAGGGAAACCTACTACGGTGCAGACCTTTACGGGACTTCCTGCAAGTAAGTCCCTTGCAAGGGAAACATTGGTAGGATTGATACATACAGAAGCAAATTTATATTTCCTTGCTTCTTCACAGAGTTTTATTATTTCCTGTTTTGTTGCATCAGGTTTCAGGAGTGTATGATCTATGAGTTCTGCCAGATTTATTTTAATATCTCCCGATACTCCCGGTGAGGCTCCTACGCGGGTTGCTCCTGCTTCAACTATGGCTTCCACATTGGCAGTTATGCCCTGAACGCAGAGACCGCAGCCGCCGCATTCTCCTCCTTTTGACCAGGAACATGTAAGGCTTGATTTTTCCGGCATCTTTGATGCTGTAAGCTCAGAAAGATGGTCTCTGAAATTCTTCAGAGGTACCAGTTCAATACCGAGACTTCTCAGATGATCGAGTCTTTCTTTTAATCTGGCATCAAGTCTGGAGTTACTGCAAGCACTTTCTTTTGATGACATAGAGAGGGATAAAAAGATTCCATCGGGAGCACATACAACTTTTTTTCCCATATAAAGAGCCTGGAGCACTACTTTACTTATAAAAGTGTCACCTATGAGAGATGAAATTTTGAAGGCATCTGACATGGTTAAGATTGGTACAATAACAGCCTTTACATCTTTCACCATATTAAAAATCTCTTTTGTAACATCTTTTTCTACATTTTTAACATGAGGATTTATTTTTCTGAGCCCTTCTTCTCCAAGTTTTTCTCTTGCTTCTTTAGATATGGCCCAGGCACAATGACAGTCCTGGCCCATCATAGCTCTGAGAGCCTGAAAAGCTTCATCGAAACCTTCCTCTCCTCCTCCCAGGACAACAAGCCCTGCCGGAGAATTTCCTGAGATTTGCTCAGGTTTTATCGAAGGAGCACTTACTTCAAGTTTATTTACTACTTCTTTTGTTATGGCTTCAACCAATTGTTTTAAATCCATATCCACCTGGTTACACCTGCCTTTTTTAGTTCGTGACGCGTGACGCGTGACGCGTGACGCGAGTTATATAAGATTCGTGATGCGTGACGCGGGGTAAGCTGTTACCCTTTAACATGCTTTCTTTCTACATCCATTATTTTGGCAACTCTTCTTGAATGTCTGCCGCCTTCAAAGTCAGTAGAAAGCCATGTAGATACAATTCTTTTTACTAATTCTTCTCCTGTAACTCTACTGCCAAGGGTAAGGACATTTGCATCATTATGGGCCCTTGAATTCCAGGCAGTAAAACAATCATAACAGGCAGAAGCACGAATTCCCGGTACCTTGTTGGCTGTCATGGCACTTCCGCATCCTGCTCCGTCAATAATTATGCCGAGAGAATTACCTTCTTTGCTTACAGTAGACGCTACAAGAAAGGCAATATCCGGATAATCTACGGGATCTTTACTGTAAGTTCCATAGTCAGTAACATCATGACCGAGTGTTTTTATATATTTTTTTAAAACCTCTTTAAGTTCAAAACCTCCATGATCACTGCCAATTATTACTTTCATAATAAAGACAACCTCTCAATTAAAATTTAAATTTTCTCGGAAGAATTTTTTCCACCTCTTCATGAGGTCTTGGAATAACATGGACAGATATTAATTCCCCGACTTTTCTTGCAGCTTCCGCTCCTGCATCGACAGCAGCCTTTACTGCGCCAACATCTCCTCTTACAAGGACTGTTACATAGGCAGAACCTATTCTTTCTTCACCTATTAATTCCACATTGGCAGCCTTGACCATTGCATCAGATGCCTCAATGGCTCCTATAAGACCTTTTGTTTCAATCATACCAAGGGCTAAAATACTCAAGGAGAACACCTCTCTTTATTATATAAACAGTTACTGACCTGAGCATAAGCATGTAATAAAAGTTTTTCTCCCGTGACGCGTGACACGTCGCTAGAGCATATATTATTATTTATGCTCACCTCAGCAATAACAGTACACTGTCTACAGATACTTCATATTAAATTATATACATTCTATAGATACGTCTTTTTCCCTTCCCCTTAATTATATATATCATTATATAAAAATTACAATAAAATTAAATTTTATATAGATAATATAAAAAAAATATGTTAAAATTATATGAGGATTTTTGTTTAAAATTAAATGAGTATATGTATTTATTAGTAGATAATATAGTTTCATATTACAAAAATTAAATTTAAAACTGTTCCTATTCAGGAGATTTTCCATGTTACATTCTGTCAAAAAACACGGCAGACTTACGAAAAATAATCTCACTAGAAAAGGCTTCAGCCTGACGGAAATAGTAATGGCCGTCGCACTCCTGGGTCTTGTACTTGTTATAGTATGCAGTGTATTTTTCAAATCCTTAATAGGCATAAAAAGGGGACAGACAGGAGGAACGGCCATGTATATAGTGAATAAAAAAATCGATGAAGTAAAAAGTGTTGATCTCGGGAAAAAAGATGGTATTTATATAAAAGAGCTCTATGAACACATAGAGGGGTATGAACCGCCTCCTGTAGATGTGGATAAATATATAAGCTGGATAAGTACATCTTCAGTTTCAGAAAAAAGGATATCAGGTAAAGAAGGGCACTCAGGAGAATATAAATTTATAATAGACATTAAAAATTATTATGAAGGTTCTTCTGCTGTTGACAATTTAAAAATAGTCATAGTAGAAATAACCTGGCATGACAGTCTTCAGGGAAAGGAAAAAAGTTTAAAAGTAGATACTCTACTGGCAAGAAAGGCCTATTGAAATGTCAAAAATATCAGGTCATTCATTACTCGAAGTAATAATATCTATTGTCATATTTTCCATGATCATGTCAGGTGTTTATGCCACGATAGACATAGGATTTAAAACCTGGCAGTTAGGAGAGGTAAAAACAGATTTCTACAGCAGAGCAAAAGTAGTATTGTCTTATATAATAAAAGACTTTAAATATTCAAACTGGATAAGTGCAAAAATAGAAAATGACGGATATCCGAACTCATTGAATGAATATATAGTGTTTGAAAGTCCCCTGAAAGATAACGGCTCTATTGATATTGAACCGAAAAACGGCAGGCCTCTCTGGCAGAAATACTGTTATTATTTCATCTATCCATCTGTGAAATCAGATGGAAATGCTAAAAAGAGAACCTTTTATCGCAGAACCGCTGACAGGAGTCCCAGGACCTCAACCCCTATGCCTCTTACTGCAATAGGTTCAAATTATTTAACAGACTCTTCCATATCAGATACCAGTCTGAGGGTAATAGGGAAAGAAATCTATGGCATAAATTTCGAACAGATAGGAACAGGTCTTATTATAACAATCAAATTCAGAGCAAATGTAAGAGAACACCAGGCTGTTATGTTTGATAATAAAAATGTAACAGAAGTAATAGAATTAAAAGCATCGGTCATACCGGAAAATTGATCTGGAGGGGTGGTATTTATGAGAAAAAAAAATATGAAAGCCATAGTGCTTGTAAGTGTATTATTACTTATAGTTTTAATTTTAATCATGTCTCTGTCAATGATGACTATGAGCAGTAACTTTTTAGCCTTTATAGGGGCAAGTGAAACATCAGGGAGAGCACTTATTACATCATATGCAGGCATTGAATATGCCGTATACAAACTGAACAATGATCCAAACTGGGGTAT
>JBEHWO010000526.1:0-4468 GCA_040217695.1 Vulcanimicrobiota bacterium
GGGAACTGAAACCTCATCTCCTGCAGTAAGTTTTACAGGAAGATTTAAATCTATAAAGAAATCCTGGAATACCTTTACACCGGAAGAATAACTTCCGAGTTCTCCCTTCTGTGAATTTGCCACCGTACTCATTCTCCACGTAGTGATTGAATCTGCAAGAGGAATATTCAATTCCGCTTTACCTTTATCATCTGTAATTAACTGAGGATTACTGAAAAGTGTTTCGGGGAAATATTCTCTTACCCTTACAGGTTCCACGCCGCCGTCTAAAGATGCCTGCGTGGCAGCTGCAGGTGCGGGAGGTGCGAGTGCCTTATCTTTTGTACTGTAGTCCATGCCCTTATCCATTTTCTGTTCTGCCGTAGCTATTCTGGCTTCATTTTTTTCCAGTTCGACTCCTGCTTCCGGTCTGGGAACAAAACCTATAAGATCATTACGTTCCGGTACTGGCCCCATTGCTATTACAAAATCTCTGTAATCCAGGTCATCAGGTGTGCCTTCTTTGCCGTCTGCACCGATACATATTACATTTGCCATAGTTTCATTCCAGTAAAGGCCGGTGTTTTTATTCTCACCCTGCGGCGGTTTTATTATATAATCCTGTCCCCACGGGTCTTTTATCGACTGCATAAAACCTGCTTTTACAAGGTCATTTATACTGTTTGCATGCTGTTTGTTATTTCCATAAAAACTCTGACATGCATTACCTGCAGTCTGAAGATCTCCAAGGATTTTTTGAATTTTTTCTCTGTAAGAATCCTGGTTTACCGTATAGGGAGATATTTGAGGTGACTGGGCTATCAAAACTTTTGCACAGGTATCGCTTGAAGGTTCCTGAGCATTCAGTATAAAATCACCCATATTAAGGCCTTTAAATACATATGGTGATGTGAGATACTGAGGATTTATCAGATACTGGATTTTTTCCATTCCCGGCCGTCTTTCAAACATGGCAAAGAGACTTTCATCCACTATGTCAACTCCTATAGCCGAAGGTACAGGAGAGCCTTTTTTATCGGTTACTTCAAAACTAATTTTTGCTTCCTCGCCGGGACGATAAGATGCTTTATCTAACTTTCCTGATATAGTGAGATCCATGGGAGCAATATATACGCTTCTGTTATCCTGAACAATACCGCTGTATGGCGATACGAAATAACCGTTTAATGAGACAAGTCCGAATACTCCAGAAGGAACATCAAAATGAATATTACCCTGTCCTCCTTTTATATCGACTGATTGCGTAAATATGGTTTTCCCTGCTCTTATAATATCCAGATAGGCAGAACCTTCTTTCTGAGTGGAAAGAAGTTTTATTTTTGCCACATCTCCGTTTGCATAAAGGGTTTTATCGCTTCTTACGATAATACTCTCTTCTTTTGCTTCTGCCACGAAATTTACTGATTTTTCAGCTTTATTACCTTTTTTATCCTGTGCCGTAACAGCTAAAGACAGGTTTTCACCGGCTTTCGGCGTGTATGGAAGAACTGTATATCCGTTACTGTCAGTGGAAAGCTGCCGTGGCTCTTTCCCGTCTGAAAATTTTACCATAAGATTACATTCTACAGGACTTCCGTCAGGATTGCTTGTAAGAAGGTACATATTATTCTCCAGGTTCGCCACCAGTCTTCCTCCTTCAGGCATTACCTGAACCGTAATAGGATCTTTTGTCAGAGGATAGTTATGTGTTACAACTTCTTTATGTTCTGCAGGATCAATCACATTTGCTTCAAGCTGTATATAGGCTTTGTTCTGTTCATAAACAGATCCTGAAAAATTCTTCTGTATATCATAGGAAAATTTGTATATTCCTTCTTTATCTGTTGTTCCTTTTATGGTGGAAACTTTTTTAAATGTTCCGTCATAGGCCATGACATTTATAATTACTTTTGCCCCTGTTGTAGGTTTGCCGAAGAAATATTTTGCACTCACATGGCCTTCTATTTTCTCACCTGCCTGATAGAATTGTTTTTCTGCTTCCATAACAGGTTTGAACTTGGGAAGAACATATTTTTTTACAAGGAATTTTTTCTCTGCCGTGCCGCAATCGCCTGAGATTTTTATTGTATATTCTCCCATATTTATCTCTCTTGCAAGGACAAAATCTGTTGATGCTATACCATAGTCAGACGTTTCTTTTTCTTCTTTTAATACTTTGTTGCCTTTAGGGTCTATTATTTCCAGGATAACTTTCTTCTTACCTGCCGGTTCCAGGGTGGGTAAAAGTAATGACATGGCTTTTATATAAACAGTCTGTCCCGGCTGATAGAGAGGTTTATCTGTAGAAAGATTTGTTTTCGGTTCTTTTTCTTTTATGGTTACAGGGACAATATCTTTTCTTTCTCCTTCAGGAGCTTTAACTTTTATCTCTATTGAGCCGTTCCCTTTTATATCGGAAGGGACATTATAATTAAAAGCGATAGTTCCGAAGTCGTCACTGGATTGTTTGAAGAGTTCTACAGTTTTTTGATTTTCGTTTGCCGTTAAAGTGGCGGTAATTTCTGCGCCTTTCAGTGGTTTCATGCCTCTCGCATCAAAGGCTATAACCCTTAATGATGCAGGAGCATCGGAAAAAATTTCGCTCTGTCCTATGATCCTGGTTTCCAGATATGTTCCGCCAGGTATATTTTTTTTACAGGAAAAAGAACATATAAGAATAAAGGATAGAAGTAAGACCAGAATTAATTTTTTCATAATATATACCTCCTTGAATAATAAAATCAGGCAGTTTTATTGCCGGAACTCTGTATCAGGGGTTGTTAAGAAATAAACATATATCATGCTCCGTGACGCGTCACGGTATTATAATAACCGTTCTGATAATCTGTCAATTTCTTACAGTCCCTATAAGAAAAACACCCCCCTTTCTATGTTTACTATAGTTATCTTCATAACTTATAAGCATTTACCGGAGTGAGCATAAATAATATATAAACTTTCGTAACGCGTGACGGGAGGAATGATTTTATTACATGCTTATGCTCAGGTCAGTAATTATAAATTGTTATGAACCCAACTATAATGGATTTTTGAAATTACTCCATGAAAATTTCACTTTTTATTTTTACTTTTCCTGTCAGTCGCATATTTTTTATTTTTATTCCTTTTTTTTATTTTTTTTATAATTCTCTATTGCCGGAAATAAATTCCCTGTTAACTCTTTAAAAATTTTTCTATCATTATTCTATTGTGATATTGGTAAAAAATGATTGCTAAAATGTTACATTTGGGTAAACTCTTTTTTATGGCTCAAAATGCCGGTTTTACCGGGGTGTGAAGAATAAACGCTCAGAACATTACTTTACTTTTTGGAATTTGACGTGATATTAAATTAGATATACGACAGTGTATTTCATAACAAATTGCATACACTCCTCGCGTTACGCGTCACGAATCATTTAATTTCAATAAAGTTATGAAAGTAACTATAATAAAGACCAGATTTTTTTAAGGGCGGTAAATTTTATGATAAACACAGATAATATTTACAGTTCTTCCGGTTCATCTTCACTTCATCACCATAGCAGACAGCATATAGATACCCCTGAAAATAAAGAGCAGGAAAGGAAGAAGTTTAAATCAGGAATATCTCTGAAAGAACATGATGGAAAAAAAAGAAAAGAGAATATAGAAGAGAAAAGAGCTGACAGTTCTCTGTCTTCCGGTAAAACAGCCCGGAAAACACATGATGAAAAATCTTCTGGAGCGGGAGGGAAAACAGGAAAAACATCGGAGAAAACAGAAACAAAATTAATCAATATAGGTAATACTTTTAAAGAATTAAGAAAAGCAATAGATAATCTCAAGACCAGTGACAGTCCCGGAATGACTTCTGGTAAATTAGTCCCCGGACATACTTCTCTTCATCGTATTTCAACTAAATCCGATCCTGCTATGAGTCATCCCGTAACAAGAGAGCAGAAAATACTTGCCAGCCTTGTTACGGGAGATGTGAAACCTTTTTTCAGAGAGAAAAAAGATAAAGATAATAAAAATAATTCGCCTGAACTTACAGGGCAGGTAGAAGGTAAAGAAAATACCGGCAGAGGAAGATCTATAAGGCAGGGAAGAAGAGGGAAAAAGGATGAAAGCAGGATAAATTATTTTTTTAATCCTATCATACCACGGGAAGACAGCAAGAAAAAACTTGAAGAATATTTAAAGAGAAAATATTCATCTGCCAGGACAGAGGGAGGAGGAGAAAAATCCCGTCTGTCTGCTGTAAAACCCGGTGATGCTTCTGACCTGAAAAAAAATGACGGAATCCCAACTTCATTACAGTCACCTCTCTCCCGGTTCTTAAATCAGCATGGCAGGACAGATGGGCACCCTGAACAACATGAAAATACAAAAGAATCTCCTGAACATACAGAATCTTTAAAGACAGAATCTTTAAAGACAGAATCTTTAAAGACAGAATCTTTAAAGACAGAATCTTTAAAGACAGAATCTTTAAAGACAGAATCTT
>JBEHWO010000527.1:0-4466 GCA_040217695.1 Vulcanimicrobiota bacterium
TATATGTTCCTTCACTTTTAAGTATAAATATACTTCATATTGTTGGAGGTATATCATGGCTATATATATTTGGAAATTATAAGATTATTAAAAGAATTATCAAGATAGAGCACTTAACAAATCTATATATATTATTTGCTGTTCTCGCGGTTTATATAATTTTAATAGCAATTATTAATGAAAATCCGTATACAGTGGCAGTTTATTTTTGGCACTGGTTATTTAATATAATACCAGCAAGTATAATGGTTACGTGCTATTTATTTAAACATGACTACACTATAGAAGATCTTATTAATATATTATTGATTGCTGGTATTTTACAAAGTATCATAGCTATACTTTCATTTGCTATTCCATCTACTCAGATGTATTTTGTTGAGCAGTTAGCATCTGATAGATATAGCGGTTCGTATTACCGTATGTTTGGAATGGCATCAGATTTAACATATACAACCCCTATTGTGCAGAGTATATTAGCAATAATTGCGCTATATTTAGCAATAAACAAAAAATGGAAATACATAATTTTAATACCAGTGTTCGTATTTTCGGCAATTATTAATGCTCGAACTTCAATAATAATAATGGGTATAGGATTAATAGTTTGCATCTTGCCGAATTTTTCTATAAAAAGATTGATAAAATTTGCCGTAATTATTGGTGTTGTTTTAGTTATGATATATTATTGCCTCATATATGTTCAAACAGAAGCTCCTGAAACTTATAATTGGATTTTTGAAGGAAATCAACAAATTATTTCACTTTTTCAGGGTGATACATCATATGGATATTTTAGTTATGTTACAAACTCTACGAAATATCCATTGCCTGAAGGGCTGGGTTTAATCTTTGGAGTAGGACGTCGTATCATGGGGTTTAATAGGTATAATTTGGGCACCGATATCGGATATATTAATGATTTATGGCTTGGTGGAATAATATATTGCATTTTTATATATAGTCTATTTTGTTATATATTATATGGAATATTAAAAGCAGATGGGGGAAGATATAGACTGAATAAATTTATTTTTTATTTCTTTGCTACAGTATTAATTGTAGGCAATATCAAGGGCTATATATTTAGTAATAATAATGTCACATCATTATTGTTTCTATTTTATACCTATATGGTATTATTTAAGACTAGTATTTCAACCTCAACTACTATAGGAAAATCGATCTCTGATCCATAAAACCAAGTTATTGGGGGATTACAGGGAAATAGAAGGAGCAAACTAATATGTTTAAAAATAAAACAATATTAATCACAGGTGGTACGGGCTCGTTTGGCAATGCTGTTCTTGAACGTTTTTTAAATACTGATATAGGCCAAATACGCATCTTCTCGCGAGATGAAAAGAAGCAGGATGATATGCGCAAATCCTATAAGAATGATAAAATCAAATTTTATATCGGAGATGTGAGGGACCCTGCCAGCGTAAAGAATGCCATCCATGGAGTGGACTATATATTCCATGCTGCCGCATTAAAGCAGGTTCCGTCCTGCGAGTTCTTTCCCCTAGAAGCGGTAAAAACCAACGTTCTCGGTACCGACAATGTCCTTTCCGCAGCCATTGAGATGGGAGTACATAAAGTTATATGTCTTTCTACGGATAAAGCCGCTTATCCTATTAATGCCATGGGTATTTCAAAGGCTATGATGGAAAAGGTTCTGGTTGCGAAATCAAAAACTGTAGAACCAGAAAAAACACTTATATGTGGAACCCGTTACGGCAATGTTATGGCTTCCCGAGGCTCGGTGATACCACTATTTGTCGAACAGATTAAGACGGGACAAGTGTTGACAGTTACCGATCCTAACATGACCAGATTCCTAATGAGCCTGGAGGAAGCGGTAGAACTGGTTGTATTTGCCTTTGCCCATGCTCAAGCAGGGGATATCATGGTACAAAAATCTCCTGCGAGCACCATCGGTGATTTGGCGCAGGCAATGAAGGAACTGTTTAACGCAGATAATGAGGTAATAATTATCGGCACCCGTCATGGCGAAAAGTTCTATGAAACCCTGTTGACCAAAGAAGAATACTTGAATGCTGAAGACATGGGCAGCTTTTTTAGGGTTCCAGCGGACAAGCGTGATCTCAATTATGATAAATACTATACAGATGGTAATCCCTCTTTATCGAGTTCCGATGAATACAATTCGCACAATACCACAAGATTGACTGTAAAAGAGATTAAGGAAAAGCTTCTGCAGCTAAGCTACATTCAGGCCGAGCTCAGAAGTTGGAAAAGGGGCTAGCATTTCAGTGCGGCTGATAGTAAGCGAAATGGCATAAACGGTCATATTATGTGAAGATATGAAGGACCAGGGGGTTGATGATGAAAATACTTATTACTGGGGCCCAAGGGTTTGTTGGCAAGAATCTGGCTGCAGAACTAAAAAACCGGGGCTATGAAAATATCTTTGAATATGATCGAGATACAGATAAGGTATTTCTTGATACTTATACTAGAGAATGCGATTTTATTTTTCACCTTGCCGGAGTCAATCGTCCCGATGATGAGAGTGAATTTGATTTAGGCAACAGGGGGTTTACACATGCATTGATTGAAAACTTGCGTAAACATAACAACAATTGCCCTATCGTAGTGTCTTCTTCCACCCAGGCAGAGCTTAATAATCTCTATGGAATTAGTAAAAAGGCTGCGGAAGATGAAGTCTTTGCCTATGCAAAAGCGAGTGGAGCAAGGAGTATGGTGTACAGGCTGCCAAATATATTCGGTAAATGGTGCCGACCGTATTATAACAGCGTCGTCGCAACCTTCTGTCATAATATTGCCAGAGGTTTAGAAATAACTGTTAATGATCCTAAAACAGAACTGACTTTATGTTATATAGATGACCTGATATACGAATTCATGCAGGCTTTGGAAGGTAATTCAACTGAGAACGGGCTTTATTACTCAGTACCTACTACGTATCATGTTCGACTGGGAGAATTAGCATCATTGATTAATAGTTTTAGTCAAAGTCGAAAAGATTTGTATATTCCGGATATGGAAGATGATTTTACAAGGAAACTGTATAGTACTTATTTAAGTTATCTTCCACAAGATGAATTTGCTTATGATTTGAAAATGAATTGCGATCAACGAGGATCTTTTACTGAATTTATTAGGACACCTGAAAGAGGTCAGGTTTCAGTTAATGTATCCAAACCCGGTATTACAAAGGGCAATCACTGGCATTCTACTAAAAATGAAAAATTTTTAGTAGTAAGCGGTAAAGGTTTAATTCGATTTCGTAAAATTGATTCAGGTGAGATCATAGAATATGCGGTTGCAGGAGATAAGCTCCAGGTCATCGACATACCGCCAGGGTACGCTCATTCTATTGTAAATGTCGGTGACAGTGATCTAGTGACCATCATGTGGGCAAACGAGTGCTTTGATCCTGAAAGACTGGATACATATTTAAATGAGTTTTAAACGAAGAAAAAATAGATGGCTAACCAATAACAGGAGGTTTAAAACTGTGCAAAAGTTGAAGCTCATAACTATCCTCGGAACTCGTCCTGAAATTATCAGGCTTTCTTCTGTTATCAAAGCCTGTGACAGATATTTTAACCATATTCTAGTACATACCGGCCAAAATTGGGATTATACTTTAAATCAAATTTTTTTTGAAGACCTGGATCTACGTGAACCAGATTATTACCTGGAGAGTGTTGGCAAAGACCTGGGCGAGACCATGGGGAACATTATCACCAATTCATATGAGGTCTTGCAGCGCGAGATGCCCGATGCCTTATTAATTCTAGGAGATACCAATTCAGCCTTGTCAGCAATCTCAGCCAAACGCTTAAAGATACCTATTTTTCATATGGAAGCGGGAAATCGCTGTTTTGACCAGAATGTGCCTGAGGAAATCAATCGCAAGATTGTGGACCATATTTCAGATATAAATTTACCCTATACTGAGCATTCACGGCGCTATTTGTTATCTGAGGGCTTCAGGAAGGAGCACATTTTTGTAACTGGTTCCCCGATGAGTGAAGTGTTACGCGACCATATGGATAAGATACTGGCATCTGATGTCTTGGCAAAACTTGGTTTAGAGAAGAGAAACTATATTCTCCTGTCAGCTCATAGGGAAGAGAATATAGATATAGAGGACAACTTTATGTCTTTGATGAATTCGGTGAATAGAATTGCCGAAAAGTACCGGATGCCCATTATTTACTCAATGCATCCAAGGAGCAAGAAGTTAATAGAGCAAAGAGGCTTTACCTTTCACCCCCTTGTACAAAGTATGAAACCTTTCGGATTTGTTGACTATAATCACCTGCAAATGAACGCTTTTTGCGTCCTATCGGACAGCGGTACACTATCTGAAGAGTCAGCTATGCTTAATTTCCCAGGTGTATTAATCCGGACCTCTACAGAACGACCAGAAGTACTCGACAAGGGTTCTATGGTCATAGGCGGCATTAACG
>JBEHWO010000528.1:0-4462 GCA_040217695.1 Vulcanimicrobiota bacterium
AGAAAGCCGACACACAAGCCAACCCTATGTTTTTTATTTTTTTTCCCACCGCACATTTTTTAAAACAATTTTAGCCAGCCGCACAAATGGCACATTTGCTTTTGCCCCGACACACAAAGCCAACCCTTCGGCAAAATCAAAAGAGCCACTTTTTTCTACACCTCATGAGATACGTTAACATTTTTTAGGTAATTAATTTGATAATTACAAAATTAATGCTTTATCTTTGTGAGCGAATATTCACCCACGTAAAGATTTTTAAAATGAATAAAGATTTAACAGAACGGCAACAAGAGATTATAACTGTTTCAATTGAGTTAATTGCAGAAAGTGGCATACAATCATTAACGATAAAAAACCTTGCAAAGAAAATTGGTTTCGCAGAGTCTGCAATATATCGTCATTACGAAAATAAAATCCAGATACTATTAGCAATTCTCGATTTTTTTGGAAAAAACTCGGAACATTTTTTTGCGAATCAATTAAATTCAAAGGATAACGCAGTTAATAAAATTGAAAATTTGTTTCAAAATCATTTTAAGAAGTTCTCTGCGACACCTTCGTTCGTTTCAGTAATTTTCTCAGAAGAAATTTTTCGCAACGAGGTAGAACTTACCGATAAAGTGAAAGAAATAATGACTAGAAACACAGCAATTCTCAAAACTATTATCGAAACTGGACAAAAAAACGGAGAAATAAGGGCTGATATTGATGCTTCCCACTTGTCTGTGATAATTATGGGCTCGTTAAGAATGTTTGTTAAGCAATGGCACATGTCGGATTATACGTTCAACTTGAAAGAAAAAGGTTCGGAGTTTATCAATTCTATCAAAATTTTAATTAAAAAGTAAAACCTAAAAATATGAAAATTACAAACGTAAAAGAAACTCAAATTGTAGAAACGCCACATAAAATTGACGTTCGCAAATTGTATGACAATGATTCGGCACAAGCCATGCACATAACTCTGCAACCGGGCGAAGCACTAAAACCACACATTACACCTGTTGATGTATTTTTTTATATTTTGGAAGGTACACCCGAAGTGTTGATTGGGGATGAAAAAATTCAAATACATGCCGATAGTTTAGTAGAAAGTCCCAAGAATATCGTCCACTGCTTGTATAACAATTCTACTGCTGTTGCTCGTATTTTGGTTGTAAAAGCACCTAAGCCAACAACGCATACCAAAGTTTTATAATCGAAAAACTAATTTTTTAAAAAATAATGCAGTAATAAAGAGTGAATATTCACAAACTTTTAAAGGCAAAAATTATGATAACTAATGAAACTTTAATTATTGAAAAAGCAGCACATATTATAAAGAATAAGGGAATAGAAGAACTTACTATTTATAATCTTGCAACAGAATTAAGCGTAAATGTAAACCAACTTTATCCTCGGTTTACAAATGATAATGATATTATATTAATGATTATGACTGCTTTTGAAAATGAATTGAAGGAATTAGGACATGAACATATTAAAAACATAGAGCCGCCCGAAATAGAGTTAAAATTAATATTTAAAAAATTACATTTTTTATTCCTTCAAAAACCCTACTACCTATCCATCATTTTAGATCAAAGATTAATTGAAAAGAATAATGATATAAAAAAGTCATTTTTTCGAATAAGAAATATTGCTGCAACTTATCTGGCCGAAATTATAAATAAAGGGAAAAAGGAAAATATTTTCAAAACGAATGAATCAACTAAGACATTGGTACGAAAAATATTAAATGGGTTCAGAATATATATGCAAGATGAGCATATTTTAAACAGAATGGTAGTTGACATTGTGGCATTAAGAACGATAGAAGAGTAAAAAACTAATTAAAATAAACACAATAAAATGGATATACTAAAGCACATACTAAAAACAAGAAGATTCATGAAAATCTTTTTAATGGTAATGTTTTTGATAAATATTAATACAACTGAAGCTCAGGTTTGGTCGTTGCAGATGTGTATTGATACAGCACAAGTACACAATAAAAGTCTTCAGATAAGCAGGAATAACATAGCTATTGGAGAACAAAAACAAA
The DNA here is from genome assembly GCA_040217695.1 of Vulcanimicrobiota bacterium. Classification (GTDB taxonomy): domain Bacteria; phylum Vulcanimicrobiota; class SpSt-956; order SpSt-956; family JAKJGF01; genus CALARM01. The sequence continues at coordinate 2,048 of JBEHWO010000528.1, forward strand.
AAGAAGCCACAGCCAATCTGTTCCCCAAAGTAAATGTGGTAGGTGATTACAAATATTTTACAGATTTACCATATCAACTTATGCCCCTGTCTACCTTTAATCCTATCGCACCCGAAGGACAATTCAGGGAGGCTCAATTTGGTGTGCCTCACAATATGAGTGCTGCAATTCAGGTTGCATTGCCGTTGTACAACCCACAAATATATGGCGGTATTAGATCTTCTAAAATTGCTGGTGAGATAACCGAATTACAATACAAAAAAACTGAAGAACAGGTATATTTCGAAATTTCTAACCTTTATTATAATTTCCAGATTATACAACATCAGTTGGCGTTTGTTGACAGCAATATTTTGAATACAGCTAAACTTCTCGAAAACTTGCAGCTGTTGTATCAACAGTTAATGATAAAAGGGACTGATGTTAAAAAAGTAGAGCTTCAACTGGAGCAATTAAAAACTCAAAAAGATATTATTGCGAACAATTCAGAACAGATCTTGAACGCTTTGAAATTGTCTATGGGACAGCCTTCGACTTTAAATCTACCAATAGAGACTGAAATTCATTTCAGCATCAATGAATATGCAAATGCTACGACAATTGATTTGCAACTTACAAATATGCAATATCGTCTTTTAACAAGCGATTTGAAGACACTGAGAAATTCAAGACTGCCTTCTTTTTCATTATATGGAAGTTATGGACAAACAGGGTTTGGATATGATAAAAAGCCCAACGATTTTTTAAAATTCTTTCCTTCAAGTTTCGTGGGTGTTCAACTCTCTTATCCCCTTTTTAATGGCTCGGTTACTTATCGAAAAATTAATCAAAAAAAGATAGAAATTGAAAATAGCCAGTTGCAAATAAGCTTAGCTACAGAGCAAACAAATATGCTAATTGAAAATGCTAGCCGTCGTAGAACCGTTACTCAAAAAACAATAGCAAATACTTTGTCGCAAATAAAATTGGCACAAACTGTTTATGAGCAAACAAGCTTACAACAAAAAGAAGGAACCGCCAGTTTAACTGATGTGTTATTGGCTGACAATGCTTTGCGAGAGGCGCAACAGAACTATTTATCGGCTATTGTTGAATATCTGAAAGCAGACCTGGAATTAAAGAAATTAACAGGTAACATAAACAAACAACAATAATATTTCAGAGAATATGAAAATTGCAAAAAAGTACGAAATGTATGTAACACTTACTACAATGGTGCTAATTATGACCTGCGTAGTAACATTTGTAAGTGTGGGAGTTAATTTCGGGTTCAATCCCGGATTTGTTGCCAAATGGATGAAAATGTGGGCATTGGGTTTCTCGGTTGCTATTCCTGTGGTGCTAGTACTAATGCCCATTATCAAAAGAAATGTAGCAAAAATTGTACGTGAGTAATCATCTAAAATTCTGATAAACATGAAAAAGAAAATTATATACATCGTTATTGGTTTGGCACTTGTTGCTATTGTAGTTATCCGTCTGAAAACCAACAAAGAAACCACGCAAAATAGAGTGTATCAGTACGATAAAGAAACGCCTATTAGTGTTCAGGTTGATACCATAAAACTTGAAGGGTTGAGTGCCGAATATTCCTACACAGGGACTTTTGAACCCAATAAAGAAACTAAAATAAGTGCAGAAATTCAGGGTAAAATTAATTCTTTGCTTGTTGATGTTGGAAGTATTGTCTCAGTAGGTCAGTCAATAATTCAATTAGATAATTCGTTGCTTAAATTACAGCTTCAGTCGGTCGAAGTTCAAATTGAAGGATTGGAAGCAGATGTTAAAAGATACACAGTGCTTGCCAATGCTGATGCCATTCAAGGGGTGCAGTTAGAAAAAACACATTTGGCCTTAAAGTCAGCAAACATCCAAAAAGCTACACTGCTGGAACAAATCAACAAAACCACAATTAAATCGCCTTTCAATGGTATTGTAACAGCTAAAATGATCGAGGAAGGAGCATTTGCCGCACCTGGAATACCTCTATTGCAGATTACTGATATTTCGAAATTAAAATTCACAATCAATTTGCCAGAACAAAAAATCAGTCAGTTTACAATACAGCAATCGAACCAACTCACTGTAGATGTGTTTCCAGATATAATATTGAAGGGTGAAGTCACTATGATTGGCAGTAAAGCAAATGTTGGAAATAGTTTCCCAGTTCAGTTTTTAGTTGACAATACCCCCGATTTGAAAATAAAATCTGGCATGTCTGGTAGTGTGCTTGTTGCAAATATAAATGATCAGAAGCACATTATTATTCCTTCGTCATCAATTGTAGGTACCAATATTAAACCTCAGGTTTATACAGTAAAACAAGGCAAAGCAAAGCTTAGTGATATCACAATATCTGAACGTATTGGGAATAAGGTTGTAATTGCGAAAGGATTAGAAGAAGGCGACGTAATT
>JBEHWO010000529.1:0-4459 GCA_040217695.1 Vulcanimicrobiota bacterium
AAGCAAAGGTTTTAGCATTATTGAAATACTTGTAGCATCATTTATTGGTGTTATATTACTTGGTGTAGTATATCTTTCTTACAGTAATATTTCTTCTTTATACAGAATACAAAAATTAGAAACTGAGTTCAAACAGGAATCCACTACAGCCATGCAGGATATAACTGTAAATATACAGAATTCCTTTACAAAAGGGGCTTTTTTCTATATAGATCCAAATGCAGATCCTCCTACCAGTTTTGATGTATCTCCTCAACTAGCAAGAAAGCTATATGGTACAGGAACAACCAATGATACGATAGGCATTTTTTCCAGTAGTAAAACAAAATATCAGAGTAATGTATTATACAAAACTTATATAAGGTACGGTCTAAAAAAACTTCCTAAAGCCGATCCAAATTTCCGGGGATATGCTCTCTATAAAGAAGTAAGGGGGGAAACTGGTGGTGATTATTATACAGGTCTAACACCTGTACCGGCACCAGATCCTAATTCTTCTAAATGTAGAACCATTCTGGGGTATTACAAAAATAGGAATAATTATCTGGCAGTATCAAAGATTGACTTTCAGCTTGTAGGAGGCGATGTAGTAAGAATTACAATGCAACTTGTAGGAGCCGCAAGCAGAGGGGCGGGGACAGTTACCAAAGCTATATATAAACCATCAAAAGATACATATTATACTACATCTGTTCAAATAAAAGTAAACAGCGGTACATCAGGAGATCCTAATAGCTAAGTAAAAGATATTTATGTAAATAATATAAACAATATTCAAGGAGGTGAATTCCTTTTTACAATAAAGAATTTATAGAAAATATAAAAAAAGGAGGGTATAGTAAAGATTATGAAAAAAATAAATTGTAAGAAGAAAAAAGAGCGGGGCATGGGTTTACTTGCTATTACAATGGTATTTGCTGTAGGCATGAGTCTTCTGGCCGGCACGGCATTACTTACTGCAACTAATACCTCTAATATGAGCAAACTCATCAGTGATGGCGATCAGGCAGAGCAAATTGCCAATGTAGGCATAGATCGTGTAAGCTGGATGATCATTCAAAAATGCCTTCAGGACAATAGTTTGACAAATATAAATTATAATAATACAGCTCTTGGCGGAGATGATAGTTCCTCCTGCTCTATACAGGTTATTTCAACAGGAAGTGTACCGGCATTTCTCTATCCAACAAACGATCCTGCAGGAAGATATAAAGTCAGAATTACAAATTGTTCTCCTATAAAAAGTAAAGTTAAGAAGGAACCGGGTAAAAAAATTATTATAGAAGCACTGGGGCAGGTACATGGTGTTACAAGAAGAGTGACTAAAACCGTTGAAGTTTATGAGGCAAGTACGAATTTATTCAGTAAAGCTATAATGGGTAATAATATTCCCGGATGCATGTTCTGCCACTTAAATATTTACGGTGATATAGGATGTATGGGACAGAATGATGGTATTATAAGCCATGCCGGTAATGGTAGTGGCAGTTCCATCCATGGAACATTCTATGCAAACGGTGGTGTTCTCAATAAAAACCTGTGGTCATCAAATTCAGACTATGTATCAGATGCCTCCGTAATGGGCGATGCTAACAGCACCATTATACGTAATTTTGATGAAACTCCTAAGGGTAAAATTGATCCCCTTCCTAAAAGGATGGATACATTTGCAAACAACAAAAATTATATTTTAAGACAGTGCACAGACACCAGTATCGGTGCTCCCGGTACTATTAAAGTAGATTCGCCCGGTCAGATGATCCCGGGTAAACTTTATAATGACCCAAATTGTACTACTGAAGCACAGAAGATTGAAAGGATCAAAAAAGCGGCTAAAGTAGATCCAAACAGTACTGATCCTTTGATTGCAGGGCGTACCAAACCTGATACAGAATATTGTATATCAGAAAGTACATATAAAGATCCAAATACCGGTGCAAATAAACAATGCTGGTCTATAGGAAGAAATGATACATATGGCTTTACAGGTAAATATGATATCAACAATGGAGCCAGTAACTCAAGCCTCAATCTGGATAAAACTACAGACTATGATTCTTCACTTACTCTCATCGGGACAGAGAAGCATCCTATAATTATAGAAGGCAAAGTTTATATAGATGGAGATGTACTTATCAGGGGTGTTGTAAGCGGTCAGGGCGTGATTTATTCTTCAAGAAATATTTATGTTATGGGCGATCTTAAATATAAAACTCAGCCCGATAGCTGGACAAACCCATCTGCCGGCCGTGCTGACGGGAAAACACCGGATCAACTCGGTCTTGTTGCATCAGGAAATGTATTGCTTGGAGATCCATTCTGTCCTATTCCTGCAGATCCTAAATTTAGCAGTAATTCCAGCAATAAGTCATATAATAACAGTAATAACAGTGCATATCTGGATGGTTCTGAATATGGGTATTCTTCAAACCTTGCAGCCAAAAGATGGGCATGGCAGGGATATATAAGAAGTCTTATGGTAGATGGATTATTTGACGGAACAGAGCAGGGTTCGTCAAACAATCAATTTGCCAAGCAGTATACAAACAGTTATCCATCAAGTAACTCTTCCAAAGGACCTCATGATGAATATTTCTTCCACCATAACAGGTATGCCTGGGACGGGAAAGACGCAGGAGATACAAGAGTAACCAGAAAATTAAAAGCATTTGCAGGAGATTCAAATGGCCCGGGGCCAAATGTATCAGACGGTTCAGTTACTGCTGTTGAACCGGCTATCGTTGTACAAGGTGGGAAAAAATATATACCGGAAAAAGTTATCAATGACTCTCCCGGATTACTGCCAAGAGGAGCCTCTGTTACAGACAATACAGATGCAAATACGCCTTCCACAAAGTATAGTGATAAATATATAGATACGAACTGCTGGATACCATTTAAGGACTGGGCTAACTTTACAAAGAGGACCAAGATAATGGATCCTAATGGAGTTGATTATGCTGATGGCAACATACCCGGGTCATATAAGGGCTCACCGGCACAGATAGATGGTATTATGTATGCAGAAGGATGTATTGCTGGGGGAAATTTTGTAGTAGGCAATAGACCGGTCTTTCACGGTGCTTTTGTAAGTAATGACACACATTATATTAATGCAGCTGACGACAGGTGGGGTAGTGGTGATCCAGGTACAACAACTACTATTTATCATGATAAGAGAGCAACTGCTACATTTATGGGTTTCCCATGTGAAATAAAAATTACCGTGGTAAACTATGAAATAAAATCTTCGAGCAATTCGGAGTTTGAATCGTATTAACTGTTAAGAATAACCTATTATAACGTATTATACGGTAGGGGCTATCTCAGAAGTTTATTCTGGGATAGCCCCTTTTATTATATGTGGAGAAATAAGTATAAATATCTCCCTGCTTCAATACAATTACAATACAGAGATAAACAGTTACCATATATAAATAGGAAGAATAAAAACAGGGGCTCTGGCAGGTTGAGAAATTATCTTACACTGTTTATTCAGCCTGTCATATAAAGCTACAACATAACCTGATAAAGATCTGCCTGTAATAAAAATTATTTTTTCATCAGTATCAGATGAAAGAGCCATATGTATAGGAATAAAATCCAGACTCACCCTATCCTTAATACCCTCTTCTGGATCCACAAAGAGAAGTTCCTTGGAATTCTCAGTAATAATATAGAGTTTGTTTACTTTTCGTAAAGAAACAATCCCTACCGGACCAGATGGAACAGATAAAGTCTTTATGACATTTTTAGTAGATATATTTATGGTTGATAATTTATCAGAAAAACTATGAACTACATAAATCTTTGTATTATCTTGACTCATAGCCAAATCTTTTCCATCCTGCCCCAATGTGGCACTACCTGTTAAGATATTATCTCTTGTATTCAAAAAAGCTACAGTGTTCTGCCTTTCATTTAAAATGCATAGAGTTCTCCCATCTGAAGAAAGAACTGATTTTACAGGACCTGAGCCAACCAGAACAGCAGGAAGTACTTCTTTAAATTTTGTAAGATCAATTATACTCAGGTTATCACTTCTATAATTTGTCACGTAAGCCGTGTCATTATTTAAAGAAAGAGTAATACTTGAAGCTTCCTTTCCTATTTTTACACTTCTGAGCATCTTTCTGGTATGAACATCAAATTCAATCAACGTTTCCCCGGAAAAATCAAGACCATAAAAGAATTTAGATTTATCCGAATAAGTAACATCTTTAAATCCTGAAGACATAGTCACAGTATTTATCTTCATAGTATTTAAATCAACATACTGAATATCATTACTTTCCTCTATTCCATATAAAAGAGTAGGAGGATAAGACTTGACAAACATCCTGGACAGGTACACCTCTCCGAAAGACCATGCAATATAAAGGACTATTAAAGCTATTACGGCAATAGCAGGTACCAGAATCTTTTTTATCCTGGGATCGAGTGGTTTAGGCGGAGGAGG
>JBEHWO010000530.1:0-4456 GCA_040217695.1 Vulcanimicrobiota bacterium
ACTGATTCCTAATTGCCTTTCTCTCATCATTACTTTACCTCTTTATTAAGGTAATATTCTACTATAAATTTGACTTTTCGGATAGGCTCTTAGTAATAACAGAATGGTCAGACTCCGATTACCGCAACAGATAATTTTATATGAGAAGATGCGTGATGCGTGATGCGTGATGCGTGATGCGTAATGCGTAATGCGTAATGCGTATCCGGGGCGTTTAATTAAACGTCCCTACTCACTTTTCACTTTTCACTCTTCACCCTTCACCACTCACCACTCACCACTCAATACTCACTATTTATATTCTTTCCTGCACATATCACATACCCTGAGTCTGCCTCCATAGAGTCTTTTCATATTTTTAATTTCTTTTCTCATGTGAATATTTCCCAGTGCAATTCCAAGTTGATCTCCTATCGTTGAAATAAGATTTTTTTCGGAAGACGTAAATTCTCTGTCGTAAGTGCAAAAGGCAAGGAACCCGAGGAATTTATTACAGATACACACAGGTTTGGCAATCAATGAATGACCTTCTCCGAGGATTCCTCTTTTAAGTCGCCTGTCCTCGCCGGGTTTCCCTTCATAAATCTGACAGGTTTCCATAATAATTTTAGCCAGAGGTTCGTTTTTAGATAAATATCCCTCTCCTATGACACTGACTGAAAGGCCTTCATGATTTTTTATCTCAAATTCATCTGTATATTCATTGTACATAGCCAGAATTCCTGAAATGTTACCGTCTATATTCATGAGGGCCAGAGAAAAAGCTTTATGGAATATATCTTCTTCACTGTCAGCAGTTGAGGCTATTTCTCCTATTTCAGATATGATAAACATTTCTTTTTCCGTTTCTCTCAATTTCTCTGCCAGTACATTTATTGCCTGATTCAATAACAGTAACCCTCCTTTACTGTCTTCTTCAAGGAATTTATCCAGGTCTTCCTTTTTAAATTTGATAAGTTCCATGTCCGTGATGGCAGTAAAGTCAGCAAATCTGGGTTTGTTACGGAATAAAGACATTACTCCCACATAGCCGTCATGTTTTACATAACTGAGGGATCTGTATTTACCTTTACCCATGGCTTTATGGACAGAACCTTCTCCTGATGTGACTATATACATACAGTCACCGTAGTCTCCTGCTTTATAAATATGTTCACCTGCTTTATAGAATTCTTCGGTAACAAATCCGGAAAGGGTTTTCAGGGATTCATCTGTTAATATATGAAAAATTTGACTTTTCTTCAGTTTTTCCATAATATTATGTTCTTTCATTCCCGTTCCCTCCCTGTGTATTATGTCTTTCTCCGTAAGTTTCAGATCTGATTTTCAGACTGAGGTCACGGGGATTTGTACTGACCGAAAGAGCTTCCTTTTCATCTATGATTTTTTGACCCCACAGGTTAAAAAGACACTGATTTAAGGTTTGCATTTTATAATAGCCGGACGATTCCTCCATGACTTTTTCTATCTTTCCTATTGTACCTTCTTCCAGCAGTTTACTGATTGTGGGAGAATTTATCATTATTTCCTGTGCAGCCATTCGTTCCGGCCTGTCGCACCTGTTAACAAGTCTCTGGGAAATTACGGCTGTAAGGGATATAGACAGCTGAAATCTTATCTGGTCCTGTTCCTCTGCGGGAAAGGAATTTACTATTCTTTCAATACTTTTTTTGGCATCGTTTGTATGTAATGTGGTAAGCACCAGATGACCTGTTTCCGCTGCTGCCATGGCAATATTCATAGTTTCAGTGTCTCTCATTTCTCCCACAAGAATAACATCGGGATCCTGCCGGAGTGATCTCCTTAAAGCTTCAGTAAAAGACAGTGTATCACTGCCGACCTCTCTCTGGTTTACAACACAGCATTTGTCTTTATGAATAAATTCTATTGGATCTTCTATTGTTACAATATGTTTTCTTTTTGTTGAATTTATTTCATCTACCATTGCGGCAAGGGTGGTTGATTTGCCGCTCCCCGTAGGGCCTGTAATGATAATCAACCCCTGATTTCTCCCTGCCAGTTCTTTCATAATATCCGGCATAAACAGAGAAGCAAGAGTAGGAAGCTCAAAAGGTATAATCCTGAAGATACCTCCCATGAAACCTCTTTGAAAAAATATATTTCCTCTGAATCTTGCCAGGCCTGAAATTTCATGAGAAAAATCAAGCTCTTTTTCTTCCTGCAGTTTTATTATCTGATTGCCAGATAATATGGAAAAAATCATTTCCTTCACTTTTTCTGCGGAAAGAGAATTTTCATCGAAAGGTAACAGGTCTCTATTGTGTCTTATCATAAGTGGAAGACCTGCTTTTAAATGCAGGGCATCTCCCTTTATGTTATGTAAATGCCTTAATGCTTTTTCCATATCCATAATATACTCCTCCTCCTTACCACCACATCCTGCCGGCTTTAACATTATCTCCGATAGCATATTTTTTAAACTGTTCCGGATCATTTGCTCTGGTATAGGCTTCTTCCATTGTTACAAGCTCCTTTTTTACCAGTTCTGCAAGATGTCTGTCCATCGTAATCATGCCGAGTCTTGCTCCTGTTTCAATGGCACTGTATATTTGATGGGTTTTATTCTCACGTATAAGATTTGCTATACCGGGAGTAACTATTAGTATTTCTCTTGCGGCGATTCTTCCCATACCATCCGGTCTGGATAGCAGATGCTGACAGATTATAGCCCTTAAAGTACCTGCCAGCTGTACTCTTATCTGCTGCTGCTGGTATGACGGAAAGACATCTATAATTCTGTCTATTGACTGCGGCGCATCAGGCGTATGAAGAGTTGAAAAGACCAGATGTCCTGTTTCTGCCGCTGTAAGGGCAAGTGAAATTGTCTCAAGATCACGCATTTCACCTACAAGTATAACATCAGGATCTTCTCTCAGGGCAGATTTCAGGGCATTGGCAAATGAATAGGTCTGGTTTCCAATTTCTCTCTGGGTTATTACAGAGAGTTTTCTTTCATAAACAAATTCTATAGGATCTTCTATGGTCAGTATTCTGACTTTTTTCTTCTGATTAATATATTCTATGAGAGATGCAATTGTTGTGGATTTGCCGCTTCCTGTAGGGCCGCTGAGCAGCACAAGTCCTTTTGTAAGAAAGGCCAGTTCTGTAATTGTTTCTGTAAGCATAAGCTCTTCCGGTGTGGGAATTTTAGATGTGATTACCCTGAAAGCTGCCCCGACTCCGTCTTTATGCAGAAAGACATTTACTCTGAATCTTGCCACATTACGTATATCATAAGAACAATCAAGTTCCAGGGTTTCTTCGAATTTTCTCTGCTGTTCTTCATAGAGAATACCGTATATCATAGTTTTTGCCTGTTCCGGTGTAATAATGCCGAAGTCTTTCAGTGGTATCATCTCTCCGACAAGTCTTATCATTGGAGGAAATCCTGTTACAATATGTATGTCCGAAGCGCCAAGTTCTACTGCAGTGGATAAAATCAAAAAAATATCCATGTTAATCCCTTCCTCTCTCTTCCTGAGGTGTTAAGTATTATAGCTGGTTTCATAACAATCTATAATTAAGGAGGAGTGAATAGTGAATAGTGAATAGTGTCCTGATCTTTTCACTTTTTACTACCATTAAATTCTATCAGATTATGAAACACACTATAAATCTTTTTATATAATTATCGGCAATAATAATTTGAAGTTTAAGAAAAAAACAAAAGATTTACAATTTGTTAACAATTTTTTCTGGAATCGGGTTTTTAAACATGTTATAATTTTTTTACAATAGAGATTTATGCCGTCAAAACTATAGAGAAATATTAAGGGGGAAATATAGATGCAAATAAATTCATCATTAAATAATTCGAAAGTTTTAATAAATCAGGCTTCTTCCAGAGAAAATCAGAAAACAAATCAACAGTCGGATCAGGTTGTTTTAGGAGGCCATGTTGATGACAGCGCATTACTTATGGGTGATAAACTTAAAGAAATGAAATCGGGAGGAGCGGCAGGAACTATTGCTGTCGGTATTTTAGACATAAGGGTTCCTACTACTACAAAAGACATAAGTGAAGAAGAAAGAAATAAAATTCTTTCTGTCATACAGCCGGGAGATGTAATTCTTGAGACAAGTGATTCTCATCCCAACTGGCAGAGACTTGAAGTTGTAACACTTGGTTCTACCTATACCCATGCGGCTATTTATGAAGGTGACGGCAAGTTCCTTGAAGCCACCACGGGTGATCCCAGTGGTAAAGGAGTCATTCGCACAGATTTAAAAGAATATCTGGAAGGACCAATACATGTTAAGATTGTCCGTCCCCCTTACAAAGGAGCTGAAGATGTAAAAGCAGCTCTTGATTATGCCCGTTCACAGTTAGATAAACCCTATGACTCTGCTTTTAATTATGAAGATGACAGCCAGATGTACTGTGCAGAACTTGTAAAGAAAGCTATAGATCAGTGTCCCGGTGGCATTGAAACAC
>JBEHWO010000531.1:0-4441 GCA_040217695.1 Vulcanimicrobiota bacterium
AATCCTTGAAGATAACAGAATGGCGGAAAAACACAGTCATATATTGACGAGAATAAAAAATGAACCAGATTTGAGTCCTGTCCTCTTTAAAACAATCGTAGATAAGGAAGATGAACCATATGTATCTACAGAACTGAAAACAGGTCTTTTCGGAGTAACAAAAGAAACAATAAAAAAAGCACGCCGTGTAGTTATTGCCTACAGCCAGGGAGCGAAAATGGGTATAGGAGGTCATATACTCTCACAGAAGGTAAACAGGCTCGTTGCCTATCTCCGAGGCATTGAAGGCATTCAGTATATAAAAGAAGAGGAATTTGATAAACTCATAAATATGCTCCATAAACTCGGAAAGAAGGAAAAACATCCCCTGAAAGAAGATGCCGAAAAATCTGTCAGAGAACTGGAAAAATTCAGACTCGTCGGTGAAGTAACTGATGAACTCAAAGAATCTCTGTTACACCTGCAGAATAAAGCTTATAAGCTTCATGAAGATAAATTACTCGATCCTCTGGAATTTCAGCAGATTATAAGACTCTGCACGGATTCTATAGATTATTCCTATACAAGCATTATATCTCCCTTCCCGTTTCATAACTGTTATTCCATAGAAGATGTGAAGGCATTTATAGATATAGTGAGGATGATTAATCCCGATGCAGTAATAGCAGTAAAAGTATCTCCTTCCATTGACATAGAATTTATTGCGGCAGGCCTTGCCCGTATAGCAAAAGACAATACGGTGGATATTATAGCGAAAAAAGGCATGATTGAAGGGACGGAAAATATGTCTGAAAAATCGGCTGAATGGGCTAAAAAATACGGCATGAATATAGAAATATGGCTCGACGGGCCCAGAGGAGGCACGGGAGCAAGCCCCAATATCATCAAAGGACAGATGGGCATGCATATTGAATATGCCATTCCTCTTATTCATAACAGGCTCGTAAGAGACGGTCTTCGGAATTATATTAAATTTTTCGTAAGCGGCGGCATAAGAACATATGAAGATGTCATAAAAGCTGTTGCCCTTGGAGCAGACGGAGTCATATGGGGAACAGGCCCTATGGTAGCCATAGGATGTGACAGAAACAGGAACTGTCATGACGGATGCTCCCGCGGTATTGCCACAAGCAATCTCATCATGCAGAAACTCAGAGATATAGAAGAAAATACAACTCAGATTATAAATGCTTTTACCATGATGCAGATGCAGGTCATACGTTCTCTTGCATCGCTGGGAATAAATGATATAAGAGAACTGAGAGGAAGATTTGACCTGATACACTGGATGGGTCTTAAAGAAAGAGTGGATCACCGTATAAGACTCAGGCGTGAAGCATCATTACAGCTTGCAAGACAGAAGGTAAGGGATCTGCCGAAACCACATTTCGAGCAGAGACAGACAGGAGTATCAAACTGCGGAGTGGCTGCAGTTCACGGAACAGAACCTGTGCCGGCAGAAATACTCCATAAAACCCTTCAGTCTATGGAAAACCGTGGCATGGATGGCGTAGGCATGGCGAAAAGCCTCTGTTTCCCGTCAAACCCGGATGAATATGCTTTCACCGTTCTTGTGAAAGCCCCCTTACAGATTGAGACAGAAGCTTCTATCAGAGATACGGGAAATGGCACTTTAAGAAAAAGAGCGAGAGAAGAGACACTTCGTGCCAGGGAAAATCTGGTAAATATAATAAGAAAAGTCTTTCTGGAAGATGTTTTCGAACTGTTTCCAGGCCCTGCCGGACTCATAGGAGAAAGGGATTCTTACAGAAAAAATGAGGCAGGAGAAGAAAGAGATTTTAGAGATTTCGGTTCGGAAAGCACCGATCCGGGAGATATATACAGATTTTTTGTACGGGTAAAGAAAAATGCCCTTCAGTCTTATATAGAAAATAATCTCTTTAAAGAGCCTCGGAAATCTTTATGGGAAATACTGTTTCCGGGGATAAACAAAGAAAATTACGGAGATAATGAAAAATTTCTGAGAAAAGCAGAAGACAGTTTTGTTTTTAACCGATCAGTCCTCATATCTTCCATGCTCTATGCCTATGAAATAAAAGACGAATACAGAGAAAGCTTTATAGAGAGGGAATTAAGAGATGAAGATTTCTGGAGAGAACATATACAGGAAATAACGCCTGAAATAATAGAGAATAATCCTGCCTTAAGATGGACTGCAGAGAAAGGATTTTTTGAAAAATATCCCTATCCATGGAATAAATACAGATATAAACAGAGAAGAAAGAAAATAGCTACGGTGCTGTCATGCGGGAAGAATTTTGCATGCTGGAAAACTGCAGGGAGAGAGATACCATGGGAAACACCGCCTGCACCGAATAATATAATACATGTAAGACTTGCCACAGGTTCAATCGTAGAACAAATGAATGCCCATCCTTTCTCAAAACTCAATACTGCCCTTACTCATAACGGAGAAACTACCAATTATGAAGCACTGAAACAGAGGGTTGAACAGTTCGGCCATACTCCTCTCGCAGGAACGGATACAGATGTGGCTGCTCTGAAATTCCACCTCCTTTCGGATGAATGGTCATATCCCGACTGGGCACTCTTTGAAAGTTTTTCACCCACTACAGGCGATGATCTCCTCTTAGTCGAAGAACATGAAAGAGAATCCCTCGAAAGAGTTCAAAGGGTGGAATTTGCCAGTTCTCCTGACGGCCCCTATCAGTATCTCTGCCTTCGCCATGATCCTCACAGGCATATTACGGAAAGAGTGGATCTGAAAGACCCTGCAGATCTGCGACCAAATGCAAGCATGATCTGGCATGAAAGAAAAGGCGATAAATTAAGAGCTTTCAGTATTATTGCTTCCGAAGAACAGGCAGGACATGTAATGCTCGACCTTATGGACAGGACAGGTATTATAGACGGAGCAGAAGCTGATGAAACATTCGTAAGCCCGGGCATGATAAGCAGGGCAGCTTTCAATGAGAAATCCGAAATAACAGGAATGGAATTTATAGACAGATATGGCAAAACGGTAAATCTCACAGATCCCGGAACTCATTACAGTTACAGAAGATCTTATAAAGGTGAAGAAAAATTTCCTGCTATAGAGGAGACTGTAAAAAATAATTTCCAACAGATGAAAGATAAGATTCTTGAGAATATTTCTTCCTGGACTTTTGAAGAATATGCCTTTACGTTAAATTATATGGTAGAACATTCGAAAGACAATGAAAAATCTGCCATAAAAATATTCACATGGCTTATAGATTATCTGCGGACAATAAATACGGGAGATAAAGCCAAAGGTTCCCTCAGAGATATAACAGTAAATATTTTATATAAACTCTTTGATAATATTTCAGCAGAAGGCTACAGGAAAACAGATATAAAATCCGTATCTGCCATGACAGGGCCGAAATCGGAAGATGATATACTCATAGTAGACGGAACAGCTTTTCTCCCTGAAGGTATAGACAGAGATACAGTTCTGACACCGTTCCTGTCCGGAGCCTATGATATGGGATGGCGAAAATTTATCCTCTACAGAGTAACAGGACAGAGGTGTATTTCCACAGCGCCTTTCGGCACAGGTGATACAGATGATGTATCAATAGATATTTACGGGAAACCGGGGGAATATACGGGAGCCTTTATGCAGGGGGGAACAATAAGGGTTCACGGGAATTCACAGAATTTCACTGCTATGGTTATGCATCACGGGAATATTTATATATACGGAAATTCAGGAAAAGTCTGCGGTTATGCTTCAAAAGGCGGTCATGTATTCATCATGGGAAATATTGTAGACAGAGCCTGGACCAATTCCGTAAATGATCCGAGATGTCAGAACCTTGACGTCAGGATTCTGGGATATGCCACAAAATATGCTGGCGAATCACTTATGGGAGGAGATTTCTTTTTCGGAGGCCTTACCTTTGACGTAGCAGGTAATGTAATTACAACTCCGAGACCATATGGAGGAACAAAACTCCTTGGAGGAGCATCGAAGGGAAGTTTTCTCTTTTTTGATCCCTGGAAAAAACTCGAAGCATTTCAGTACAGACATGGTGTAAAAGCAGACATTACAGAAGCTCTATGGACTAAATATAAACCCCGTGTCCTGGAGACATTTAAAGAGGCAAATATTTCAATAATCAATAAAAACGGCGGGAACTATATTACGGTAGACAACAAAGAAATACCCGTAATACCGGAGAAATTCACTCTTATACTCCCCAGAGGAGGATTGAAGGGATACGAATCTCACTGAGAAAAACAATAAGGCGTAACAAATAATTCTATTTGTTACACCTTGTTTTACTGTCTTAGAACCTATCCGAAAAGTCATTGAATGCCTTCCAGTGGTGAGGCTCTTCCGAAAAATCTATAATCCTCGTGCAAAATAACCTGTTCTTACAAACTGCTACGATATTACATTTATTTAATTTACCACTCACTGTTAATACGG
>JBEHWO010000532.1:0-4430 GCA_040217695.1 Vulcanimicrobiota bacterium
CTATACGGAGCTGTATAATCTGACTTATTAATTCATATTCAGGTCTTAAATTCTCTACCTCTCTTGCAAACTCAGGATCTTTCAGGAGATCCTTCTTAACTTCTTTCCAGGTTCTCATTCTTTAACCCTCCTTTGATAATCTAACATCCTGAATTTAGCCAATTCCAACTCCTTTTCCGGCGTTGCCTGACTTTTTTTTACAAAACCATGCAACAGAACAAAACGGTTTCCAACAGGAGTAAAGTAAAATATACGTGAAATATCACCTGCACACTTTATTCTAAGCTCCAAGAGACCTTTATATTTTTCACCCTTTATATTCTTAACATAAGGCTCTTTCAAATCTCTGCCATACCTTTCCAGTAATTCTATCTCCCAGTAAACTTTGGCTTTATGTTTAACAGGCAGAGACTCAACAAAATCCTCTACAGGTTTCCCTCCATCCAGCTTTTCATAAAATATAATTATATTTTCCATATTTTAATTATACCATATATGATATAAAATTTAAACAGACCTGATAAATAACTTGACATTGTCATATTACCTGATAATTATGATATAATATGTTTCATGGGAAAAACCCCGGAATCTGTAAAAATATCGGAGACTGCAGCCATGAATAACAAAAAAGAAAATGATTGCGACCCTGTAATGTGTTATCTTTCTATTGTTCCTGATGGCCCTGTTTCAGAAGAAAAAAAAGAGGAAGAGAAGAAGACAGAAGATGAACTCAGAAATTTAATGAAAGTAGATGCAATGTGCATTGAAATTGGCACAGATCTTATCCCTCTGGTAGATCCCGGCAGAGGGGCGAAACTTCTCGATCGTGTCACGTCAATAAGAAGACATATTGCTATGGAACTGGGATTGTTGCTGCCAGGTGTCAGATTTCGGGATGATAAAAATTTGAAACCTGAAAGTTATGTTATCAAGATCAGAGATAATGTCATTGCAGAAGGATCTGTAATGATGAATAAATTTCTTGCCATAGCTCCAGGAAAGAGTCTTGATACTCTGGAAGGATTAAGAGTATGTGATCCTACTTTTGGCAAGCCTTCAGTATGGATCTCTGCCGGTCAGAGAGGAGAAGCGGAAAAACTGGGAGCCATGATTTTTGACCCTGTAAGTGTTATAGCCACACAGGTTACAGAGATTATACGCCGGTACGCTTTTGAAATGTTGGATTATGAGATGGTGTTGAAGATGCTCAGGGAAGCCGGAACATATAACCCGCTCCTGGTGGAAGAAATTTATCCGAAATCCTTCACATTACACGAAATTTATGAAGTTCTTTATAACCTCCTGAGGGAAAGAGTTCCTGTAAGAGATATTGTTACTATAATGGAAACTATGGCGCAGTACGGTTCCGTTGAAATAGATACAGGCAGGCTGACAGAATATGTCCGGCAGTCTTTATGTCATGTCCTGTGGAGAGATTATATGGACAGTGAAGGTAATGTGTGCGCCATAAACCTTGATGAAAGATTGATCCGGTTCCTTGCTGCCTTTATAAAAGAACATAATAGTAAGACATTTAATACCGATCCGTTGCTGGAACAGTATATGAGGAACGCTTTGACTGAAGCTGCAAAATCTGTCAGCAGCGGAACCCCTGTATTTTTATGTCCTCCTCAAATAAGACCTTTTTTCAGGAAAATTATTGAAAACATATTTCCTCACCATCCTGTACTGTCTTATGATGAGATTGCCCCCGGAATAAATGTAGTTTCTATAACTACTCTGTCATGGCCCGATGAAATATTGGACAGATACAATAAGAGGGAAAATTTAATTGTTTCATATATAGAAAAATTCCGGAATGACACCAGTCCTTCTGTGAGAAGGACGGCAATAAAAATGCTGGATTCCCTTGCCGGTAAATATGATATGGATATGTTACTGAATTATCTGAACAGAGGACTTTCCGATGATGCCAGAGAAGTTCGCCTTGAAGCTGCCGTAGCAATAAAGAAATTGTTTGATGTGAAGGAAACAGGGGCTGCAGAAAAAAAAATACGTAGAAGTGTTGTGTGCCGGGAACATTCCTGTGACGGACAGGGCGGAGAATCTTCCGGTGAAGCGAAACAGGGATTTTCAATAAAGATAGACCCGATTTCCATGGAACTGGGCCGTGGTATTCTCTTTCTTGTTGACCCCAACCAGGGTGGAAAACTTGTTGAACATATCAGGTTAATAAAGAAAGAGGTAAGCGTAGAAAAAGGTTTTTTATTGCCATATATCAGATTTTCAGATAATTTACAGTTAAAACCCAATGAATATTTAATAAAAATCAAAGATATAGTTATGGGAAGCGGAGAGATCATAAAAAATAAATTCCTTGCCACAGGAACTGAAGAGACGGTGAAAACTCTTAAAGGGCAGCCATGTATTGATCCGAATTACGGCAGACCGTCTGTATGGATCACATCCGAACAGAGGGAAGAAGCGGAAAAACTCGGCTGTGAGATTTTTGATCATTTAAATGTTATTGCCATACAGATCAGAAAAATTCTATATACACATGCTTTTGAACTGCTGGATTACGGTGAAGTATCACGCCTTATGGAAGAACTTAAAAGAACCGGTCATCTGTCATGGGAGGAAATTTATCCGGCCCCGCCGGGAATTACACAAATTTATAGAATTCTTAAAAATCTGCTCCGAGAAAACCTTTCTATAAGAGACCTGTCTCTTATAATGAGAACCCTGAAGAAATATGTACCGGGAGATACGGATATTTTAACGGAATATGTCCGTCAGGCGCTCTGTCGCACTATATGCAGACCATGTCAGGATGCTCAAGGAGACATAAATGCTGTAGTCATTGATGAGGAACTGGAAAAGATTCTTGCTGTTTTGTTGAATGAAGATTCTTTACCGGCAATAGATCGTGAAACAGGAGAATTTATTCTTTCCTCTGTTAAAGAACATTTAAATGCCTTTAAGGAAAGAAAGCTTCACCCGGTGATTTTATGTTCATCCCGTATAAGGCGGGCTTTCAGAAGATTTATTGAAAAATCTTTCCCGGATTTTTCCGTTCTTTCTTATGACGAAATACCCCGTGAAATTAATGTGTATAAAAGAGCTGTTATAAATTTACCTCCTGACATACTTGAACGTTACAGAAATAAAGATAAATTGATTTTTTCATATATAGAAAAATTTCAGAAAGATTCAGAGCCGTCTATAAGAACTATGGCAGTAAAAATGATTCTTTCACAGGCACATCGTTATGACAGAGAAAGATTACTTCCATATCTTGATGCAGGTCTTAAGGATGAAGATCAGTCTGTGAGAAGTGAAGCTGCAGGAGCAGTGAAGAAACTGCTGGGAAAGTGAAAAGTGAAAAGTGAGACGTGAAAAGTGAGTGGTGACACCGGTGAGTGAAAACTTTCTGCACGTTACGCGTCACGATCCATTAACTACGTCCCTCTATTTCCATGGCCTTATAAAAGTGACAAGTTCTGCCGTCTCATAAGTCTTATTACCTGCATCGTCTTTCCCTGCCACGACTCTGGAAATAACTTTTACTTTTATACCATGAACGGCAGAGCCTATTTTCTGTTCCATGAAACTTATATTATATATGTCTCTGGCCATTTTCCTGTGAGATGTTCTTATACCTGAACCGAGCATGTCTTTTATTCCGTTTTTTACTGTATTTTCGGCCAGAGATGACGGAATATTAATGCCGGAAGGACTCTGTTTATTAAGAACTGTTCTGTATACATCTGTTTCTCCTACTTTTTTGGAATAAACTATAAATCTTTCCCATTCAAAACGGCCTGTTGCCGGGTTTGTCCTGATGTTTCCGGTGGCTTCGTCATTATCTTTAGGGGTGCCGAAAGAGATGGCGTCGAATTCGGTGTTACTTCCGCCGTTTTCTACTGAATAAATAAGTGTAATGGTATCCGAGTGGGTTTCATTCAGTTCTCTGCAGAGTCTGTCTGTTGCCATGGTGGCTTCCTGCTGTGTTGTAAGTCGAAACCTGCTTTTATGAAAGGCTCTTATGCCGTCAACACATATAAAACCCGTCATGGAAAGAAGTATGCCCATAAGTCCTGTGGCAATGAGCACTTCTATAAGTGTTATACCTTTGTTTTTCACGAGAATCACTCTCCCTGAGACTTTTTATTGAGATCTTCACAAGAGTCCCGCGAGAGCTGAATGCTTATCCTTATTGAAGATTTTTTTTGAGGATTCTTTTGTATTGTTATACGTGATTTACGTGACGCGTAACGGGTGGTTCGTGATGCGTAATGCGTAATTTCACCGGTACCGGGCGACCACAGAGGGTTGCTTTTCACTTTTCACGTCTCACCGGTCACCGCTCACTTTTCACGTCTCACCGGTCACCGCTCACTTTTCACTTTTCACTTTTCACTTTTCACTTTTCACTTTTCACTTTTCACTTTTCACGTCTCACC
>JBEHWO010000533.1:0-4429 GCA_040217695.1 Vulcanimicrobiota bacterium
ACTCCTGAAGAAAAAGGTGAAAATGTCTTTTCTCTTTTAAAATTCAGTACCGGCCTTGTACTAGAGTGTATGAAGAAACCTGAACATAACAAACTTGCTATAATTGTTCCGAATACCTTGGCATGGGCAAAATGGGTTGCCTTGTTCAGTGTTTTCGAGATAATAAAATATGATTATCTAAATAATTCTTCAATTGACAGGTATTTTAAACCAGGACAGAATTTTAAACTTGGAAACTGCACTGTGCAATTTCTGAGACATGGAAAGATGGATGGCACTTCCCTTCTATATTTTGCGTGTAGCGATGGCGAATACGGTTTACCTCTTAATCGTAAATTACAATTTGAGCCGGCATCAACCGTCAGGCTTTCACCAATGAAAAAAGTTAGTCAGGTCTATAATTCTTCTGAGAAGATAGATATAACATTGGATAAAATACTTGATATAACGACTATGGGAAATAGAGCTCTTTCCTATCAGAGTGTTATACTTGTGTCTAGAATGTTGAGAGCAGAAGAGTTTTTTAGAGAGTATTTTATAAATCAGAGTTATATAAAAGATCTATTACTTTTCGGTAAAATCAGACGTACTGGCAGTGTTGATGTTGTAAATTCTTCTCAGAAAAATCTCATACCTCCCCTTGTTATATCACCTGATCTTATGAGGCTGAAAGAATATATCGGAAACGATGAAAATAAAGCTTCAACCATTATTATCGATGGGTTAAACTCTGTAATAAATGATTTTCATATACTCAATAAAATAATAGAACATAATTTACCTGTTACATTAATATGTGATTTATCCGATGATAGAAAAGTGGAATATATAGAACAGCTCATTGAGAGAAATTTCAAAATCTGGCAGTGGGATGATGAGTCTGTAAAGAAATTACTGGGTAATAATTCTTACAGCACGTCTTCACCTTTTTCATCAATAATTCGTACGGTTAAAAATTATAGCAGAGGAGATTATTCTGTTTTATACTGTGAAGACATAGGTCTGGAAGGGATTCTCGGGTCATTAATTAAATTAGAAAGTAAAATACCGGAAGATCATCAGATCAGGTCAGCGTATTCCAGACTTTTTAGTCTTGTATTCCGACTTGGCCAGAAGGTGTGGATGCCTGATATATCTGAATACAATGATTTTTGCAGTAAACTGGATGAGATTGTAAATCTTTTTAACAAGAAAAGGATGTGGATTGATGAAGCCACCATAAATTCCATAAATATAATTTCTGATGAACTTAAAGAAATATATGATTCATTGTGTAAAGCCCACGGTAAGAAAGCAATAAAATTTCTGGAAACGCTCAGGACGTTGATGAAACAATCTTCCAGAGTTGCCATTGTTCTCGAAAGAATCGAAACAGAACGGAATATACGCAATTTTCTCACAAATACAGGTCTTACTGAAAAAGAATTGAAAGCCATAGAATTTACAACTCCTTACAATATTGCAGAATTTATATCCAGAAATAATGTTGATCATATAATTATTCCTGGATGGCTGAAAGGAAAGAAGATATTTACAATTTTCCATTCTCATGCGGTTTCAGATTATACACTGTTTTTCTATCCATTTGAAAAAAAATGGTTTGATAGAGTCTTGAAAAAATGGAAAAGAATGCTTAATTTCAGTTCAGGCAAACAAGAATTTTCTTTTTTACCTGGTTTTAAATATAAAGAAATATTACCCGCTGAAATGATACACGAAAAAATAGAGAAAGAAAGAGAAAGCAAAGAGTTTGACATACTTGATTTTGAATTAAAATTAAATAAATATCGCTATTTTTCTTCCTATAATGATGACATTAATGATGAAAAAGCTCCTGCAAAACTTTTAATTTTTGGACAGGATAAATATTTATTTATGACAGAGGGCTACGAATTAGTTGTAGTGACTGATTTTATTACAGAAAACGCTGAGCATCTGAAAGATATACCTGCTAAAAAGTTTGATGAGATTTTTCCTGGTGATTATGTGCTTTTTACAAGTGCCAGCAGTAATGTAATAAGAGATCTTGCGGATTCTAAATTAAAAAAGGAAGGACTGTATTATCTAAGAGAACTTTCATCTTTATGGAGAAAAGCTCTTACAGAAAAATACATGGCCTGTAATTATGATATGGATAGACTGTATTCTATTATGGTTAATTGTGGCTGAAATAATGTTAAAGCGACTGTAAGAAACTGGTTATATAATGAATATCTTATTGCACCACATAATTATGAAATGCTTGATGTTATTATAAAAGTCACCGGTAGCGAAGAATTGGTTGGCAGACTTACTCAAGTAAAAGACGCTATAAGAACTATTAGAGGAATTCATCTTCAGATAGCCCATTATCTTATTAAAAGGCTTATGGAAGAATTACCAAAGAAGTTTGAAAAGTATCAGGAAGATTTTGAAACCGCTCCAGAGACTTATATGAATATAGAACTGGAGATTCCAGAGTTTGGTAAACTCGAAATTCACAGAGTAGAAGAAAAAATCAATGAAAATATTGAAATAAGCAGAAAAATGGTTAACAGACTTCTTTCGGAAGAATATTAATACTGAAAGGAATGATAGGAATTTATGGCTACAATGCTGCCTCCAAGAATATCTGAAAATTGTAAGAGCTCTGGAGAAGAGCAGATATTTCATCTTTTCAGCAGAATGCCCGGTACTGAAGACTGGTTTGTAATGCATTCTTTGAATCTTTCTGAACATACAAAAAGATTATATGGTGAAATTGATTTTCTTGTTTTTGCTCCGGGGTTTGGTATTTTTATACTGGAAGTTAAATCGGGAAGGGTAAAAAGAGAACAGGGGATATGGTATTACACAAATCGTTACGGTAAAACATCTACTTCCCATATAGGGCCCTTTGACCAGGCACGGGAGGCCATGTTTTCTCTCAAAACTAATATTAAAGCTAAATTCGGGACAAAGAGCAACCTGCACAGACTTTTATTCGGTTTTGGGGTTATATTTCCGCATATTACATTTTCTATAGATGGAATAGATTATGAACCATGGCAGGTATATGATCGCGGTTCTGACTCTTTTACGATAAAAGATTTTATATTAAAGCTGGCTGCAAATACAAGAAAGAAATTTGAAAGATGTCGCTGGTTTGATCCAATAATATCAATACCTCATAAAAATGATATATTGGCTATTGTTTCTTATTTAAGGGGGGATTTTGACAGACCGATTCTTCCCGAAATTATGATGAAAGATACAGAAAAGCTCCTCTTGCAGTATACTGAAGAACAATATCAATGTCTGGATCGATTGATTTATAATCCGAGATGTATTTTTCAAGGTGCCGCAGGAACCGGGAAAACGATGATAGCTCTTGAATCTGCCAGACGCAGTATTTTTAATGGGGAAAAAGTTTTGTTACTCTGTTTTAATAAACCTCTCGGGCATTTTCTGAAAGAACAATTTCATGGTGAAAATCGTCCGATGACCGGACCTTTTCATCAATACCTTATGGACATTATTAAGCTTTCTGGTAAAAATATTCAATCATTTTCTAAAAGAAGAGAAGATTTTCCTAGTGTTATATTGCCGGATATGTTTATTGAAGTTGCCAAAGAGGAGGGATATTTAGAACGTTTTGATAAAATCATTATTGATGAAGGCCAAGATCTTATAACAGAAAAATATCTGGACGTATTTAATATTCTTTTAAAAAATGGACTTGCTAAAGGTAGATGGGAATTTTACTGTGATTTTGAAAAGCAGGCCATATATTCTCCTGAAAAAACAGGAAAAGATATGCTTAACCTTTTGAAATCGCGTGCGGATTTTGTCATTTACTGTCTGACGGTAAACTGTCGTAATACAAAGCCGATTGGGGAAGAAATAGCAATAATTTCAGGTTTTGAAAAACCTCCTTTTTTACCGGCTAAATTTTCAGGCCCGTCGGTTAATTATTATTTCTATTCATACAGACAAAAAGAAGCAGAATTGCTAAAAGACATACTTTTAAAACTTGAAGAAGAAGAAAAAATTTCGCCCATGTCGATTACTTTATTATCTCCATTTTTATATAGAAATTCATGTGTTCATTATTTAGAAAGCAGTAAAATTAAGATTCAGGATCTTGGGGATAATGATATAAGTTTTATTAAAAGAAATGGAATAACATTCTCTACAATTCATAGATTTAAAGGTCTTGAAAATTCTTTTATAATCCTTCTGGATATAGAAAACATTATTAATGATAATAACAAATCTCTGTTATATACAGCTATGTCACGTTCTCGTTACGGTCTGTATATGCTACTCCATGAAAACTGTAGAGAAGAATATAAAGAACTATTTAAGCGCTCAACTATAATGAGTAGTAAGGATTTAGATTTTTTTACGGGAATTGCATAATAAATGTCATTAAATTCTATTTTTAGACTAATTAACAGAATTAGGGTTG
>JBEHWO010000534.1:0-4417 GCA_040217695.1 Vulcanimicrobiota bacterium
TGCGGAAATGTGCCGGTAGAACCTGCTTACTCCGGGTTTTGCCGGACCGCTGCAGAAAGGCTGTAAAAGTTGAGGTTCAGGGAGAAGTCTCGCGTCAAATTATTGTGTTGTAAATAAAAAGCCTTATGCAGCAAGTCTTTGAGCTACTGCGAAAAGTCTTACGTCGAACTGAGAGGGAAAATCTTAAAAGAGAGTAACAGCGAGTTTTCTCCATGAGTCTGGATAGAGCGAGTTAGCCGGATTTAGCAGATGGAGTTGTCCGGATTATCTGTTAAAGGGTACCGGGATCATTTTGTCATTTTTCCACATTAGTGGATGTGCTTCGAGGGAAACAGGGCAAATGTTACGTGTGGTGGTGGAGAGTTGTAGGAGCATTCGTGTCATCAGGGTCAAAGTGAAAAATTATATTATTTCAAGTATCCAATACCTGTTATCTAAAATGGTAGTTTTTGATAAAGAATTTATCTCTGGCTAGATGGATGTCGGGTAAGGAGGAAGCAGTAATGCTTTCTCCTTACCCGACAGATATTATATTTATTATGAGTAATGAGGAAATAGTAATAGCCCTTTTGACCGGTAAACTCAAGATGCCTTAAGAGTTATGTCATTATTTCCTTTGGAAGATCTTTGACAAACTCCCGGAACTTTACCAGTAGCTGTTCGAGCATCTTAATCTTTTCCTTCTCTGACAGGTCCATCCTTTTGCCTGCTTCATATCCGGTAGTAAAGAAGTATCTGGCTATATAACCAACTGTATCAGGATTAATCTCTTCCAATATTTGCTTTTTTAAAGGAGTTTTACATTTTTTAGTGACAGGTTTAAGTTCTTCCCTGTGAATAGGGCAATTACTCTTTTTCTTGGCCACATTATCATTCTCCGTTTCCTGATATTATAGTAGAAATATTCTCTTTGCTGGAATAATATTCCTGGACTAACGACTATAAGGATAGAGAAGATATGCTCAAACATAAGTTGCTTACATACAATTAGCTCATTTGGTAGAGCATCAGACTTAAGATCTGAGTGTAGCTGGTTCGACTCCAGTATTGTAACCCTTTTACAGCAACTTTAACTTGCATATCTTTTCTACTTTACAGGTGGCGCAAACTTTGCGTTACCTACCCGTCTTACCAATCCTCTACAATCTTATTTGTCCAGACTACAGACATATTCTTTTTTAATTCCTTCTTTGTCTGAATGTATATTCTCTGCCCACCTTCTGTCTGTATGTAATATTCACGTTTATCAGGGTCAAATATCCATACTCCTTTAATAGTAACTTTGTCGTCAGTATTACTGTAGACATAGTTATCGTCTATCCACTTCTCTGTTCTTTTATCATACTTGATTTTATTCTTACCTATTTCCATAAGGTTTTCCCTTTAATAGTTAGTATTTTTACATTTCCTATTTATTTTGTAATTGTTTAAGACAATCCTCTCTGTATTCCTTATATTCAACATTATTTGGATCTAATTCTATAGCTTTATCATAACATTTTAAAGCTTCTGCATAATTTTTTGCAAGCACTAAAGGCAATGCTTTTGCAGACCATACATCTGCTCTATCAATTTCCTACATACTTCTCTGACATACTTCTCTGAGGTAAATAGGAAGTCCTCCTTAATTACAGAACTTCCATAAGGGCCTCATTATGCATTCTATCTGATTCTTTGTAAACTGCCGGTATTATATATTACTTACTTTGCAGATGTTGGCACAATTGCTGTTATCGGACCTATCTGAAATGAAATCAAAAGAAGGTTTACCGGATTGATTGAGTAATATATAACAATGAGGTGTTTTTATGTCTATAAAACTTAAAGCAGTCTATAAGCTTATTCCACCTGCCTGGTATGACAGGGAAGTTACAGAAGAGAATATAGAAGATCTTGCTTTATTTACAGGTGATATGCTGGAAGTCAGAAACAATAAGGTCTTTACAAATGGACAGTGGAGGAGTCTGGATAAGAGATTGAAGGGTCAGTCTTCTGGTATGACCTGTATTAAACTATATAACACCTGGTTGAAAGTATTTTATGAATGGTCTGACCTTTAATAGATGTTAGAGTTGATATTACCTGAAACATATGGAGGAATGATTCTTATTTATGTCAAAGCTGTGTAAAAGATGTAACAGGCCTGTAATCAAAGGTTCCGAATACTATGATGATGTATATGAACAGATGCACTGGATATGTTTCCATCTGGAGTATGAACATGGTGAATATGATCCCGATGAACCATGCAGTGATCCGAGCTGCCCCTGGAGACATAAAATGAGTTTTGACCAGGATAAAATCAGAAATAAGATAGAATTATCTCTTCAATCTTCTGGTAAGTATGATAAAAATACCTGTAAAGATATTGCATTTCATATGACTGATTGGCTTAATGATCTGGATAATCTTTGTCAGTTCTATCAGAATCCGGAAGAATATGAATCTCCGGAAGAAATCCTCATGAAATTTCTTGTTCATGTGCCAGAGCATCTGGCAGCAGCAGCAAAACTTATGACCAGGACAGGTGTGGCAGATATTTTTAATGTAGGCTCTGTTGAAAAAGAGTAGATAGTAGGGAACCAATGTTGTTTTATCTGCCATTGGTTTTGACATTGTATTTTTAATAAAATCCTTGTAAATACTGCTTGTGTGAAACTTTTCAGTGGATGATTTACCCTATTTTTTAATAGAATCCACTTGTTAAATTAAACACGTGAATTCACTAATAAATGTTACATTTACTATGTCTTTACACCTTTTCTGTGGGAGATTTACCCTAAATGTTTAAATATCACTTTTCTTCAGAGAACCTTCTCATCTTCTTCATAACTTCTTCACATCTTTAGGTTATACTTACCTCAGTGAAAGAGATAAAACAAAGAAAGAAAGCGACAGAAATGATTAAAAGAGTGTTTGACAGTAATAGAGAAGTAAGGCATTCATTAGTTGTTAATTGTTGCTCTTGCTTAATACATTCAAATGGCTCTGTCTATGCTCCAGCGTAATAAGGTTTATATATATACAGAATAAAGAAAGGAGGTGAATAGAATGATTAAAAGAGTGTTTCAGAGCAAGGTTCAAAAAGAAGGCGGTAATGGTTGCTTAAAGTGCTTAATAAACGTCATTTTGTTAGCTGTTAATATGCCATAAAAGAAAGGAAAGTGTTATGAAAAACATACATCTTAAGTAAAGCAGGCAGGATAAGCTGCCTGCTTTAATTCTAAGGGAGAATTACCAGAACTTCCTCTATGGAGGTAGATGATATTCAGATTTATCCGGCCTATCTACTTTAGTAAGCCCTCAAAATGTGTCAGAATCTCTACCAGAATCTCATACAGGCAGGATGGCTCTTCGACAAAGAACCAGTAATCGCCGAACCGGTCATTAATGGAGAACTTCTGTTCTCGGATAGTAAGGTTTAATATATCTGAATAAATAAAACCGGATATTTAAACTAAAAATTCCATTGCCAGTTATAAGGCAATAATTCCCGGATTGTTATTATTACATCTTCTTTTACCATGACTTCAGCATTAATATTCTCTTTATGAAGCTGGCTTATATACTCACGACATCGGCCACATGGAGGCAAGACCTTTCCGTCCCAGTTAACAGCAATCATTCTTAATACCCTGTTTTCTCCTGCAGTTACCATAGCAGCAGCTGCTGCATGTTCTGCACAGAGGCCCATAGAGCATGCAGTATCAATACATACTCCGGTATATACCATTCCGCTTTCTGTAAGAATAGCAGCACCGACACCGCCGGCTTCTGCGTATTCAGAAAGTTTTCTTGGATTGATTACGGATTTTGCTTTCTCGTAAAGCTCCTGAAAAGTTATATCTATCCGATTTATATCCATCATAAATTACTACTGCCAGAACTTCCGGTTAAATCGGCACATAAAATTACACCAGCTACGGCAATCAAAAATATACCACTTCTTACCTTTGTTTTTTGTTCACTTAATATCAAAACCCAAATATTAAAACAACTCTATTGTACTTTTCGCGGCGTTGGGCAAAAATAACCAATATGCTCCAAGCCCACTTTCTTAATTATAATTCCGGCTTATATCTTTTAAAAAGAATTCTTTTTAAATAACCCGAATCCCACTGCTCAAACTCTTTTTTCCAAACCCTCTCTGTAACTTCAGACATTTCTTTATCATCATTCATAAGTCTTACAATTTCTCGGCACATATCTCTGTTTTCGAAAACTGCTCTTCTCAAACAACAAAAAGTCATTTCATCCTCGTTTATAAGAACAAGGGATAATAAAACCCATAACATATTTATATCCTTTTCACTATCTATCCAGTCCCATGCAGCTTCTGTAACAACAATGCGTCTTTTTGCCGCGAGTTTTACTATCATTTTCCATAGATTTTTAATTATAAATTCGTTTCTGTCTG
>JBEHWO010000535.1:0-4408 GCA_040217695.1 Vulcanimicrobiota bacterium
CGGAAATTATTGACAAAATAAACAGTTTATCTGCTGATAGTGAAAGAGAAATCAATCAGAAACTGAGTTATTTAATCAGAGATGAAAACAGTAACGTTCAGACCCTGTGCAGCAGGCTCGATAAAAACATAATTCCTCTGATAAAAGATATTTTAAAAACGAAAGCCCGGCTGAATGAAGTAGAAGAATTGCTGGAATTTAGAACAGAACAAATAGAAGCTTTAATTGATCTCAAAACAGGCAAATCAGAACATAATCCCTATGACATATGGATTATAAAAAACGAACCGGTACCAAAAGCACTGGAGAAACAGAAAAATACATGTCTCCCCTGGTCTCCCGTAATAACCGTTATTGCCCTTATAAATAAAAAAGAATATCTTACTTCCATGATAAAATCAGTCATATCACAGACCTATTCCAGATGGGAACTTATTCTTATCCATGATGCAGGTGATTACAGAGACGAAAGAATAAAGAAAGCACATACCATTAAAGAAGCATTTTCGCTATGTAAAGGTTCTTTCGTCACATTCATTAACAGTTCAGACAGACTTTCACCTTTCGCCCTTTTTGATATTCTACAGGTCATAAATAAATATCCGAAATCGGATTTCATCTACTCTGACGAAGATTCTATTTCAGAAGACGGCAGTCGCCATTCACCTCACTTCAAACCTGACTGGAGCCCTGACACACTGAGAAGTTTTAACTATATAAACCATATATGCCTTAAGAAAAGCCTTGTTGATAAGGTCGGAACTGATTACATTTCAGATTATGATTACATACTGAGAGCATCCGAAGAGGCGAAAGAAATAATTCATATACCATCTATACTATATCATTCCCGAATAAAATGCATAAATAAAGAACATGACATAAAAGCATTAAAAAACCATCTGGAAAGAACAGGCTTTGAAGGAAATGTCGAAGGGGGACAGAGCGACGGTTTTTATAAGGTAACATATAAAATCAAGGATAATCCAAAAATCTCAATATTGATTCCAACGAAAGATCATGCGGAAGATTTAAAGAGGTGTGTCACATCTGTTACAGATAAATCGACTTATAAAAACTTAGAAATAATCATCATAGAAAACGGAAGTTCGGAAAAAGAAACTTTTATTTTCTATGATGAACTCAAGAAGAAAGACAATATAAAAATCATTAAATGGGAAAAACCTTTTAATTATTCGGCATGCAATAATTTCGTAGCAGCATCTTCTACAGGAGACATTCTGCTCTTTTTAAATAATGACACAGAAGTGATAAATCCGGACTGGCTTGAAAGAATGATTGAACATGTTCAGAGAAAAGAAGTTGGAGCAGCAGGAGCGAAATTATACTATCCCGATAATAGTGTTCAGCATGGAGGAGTTATAATAGATAAAAAAACCCAGGCAAGACATTTATACAGGCATGCTCCGAAAGATGATACCGGATATTTCGGCAGATTAAAAACAGTTCAGAATGTAAGTGCCGTTACAGGTGCATGCCTTATGGTAAAAAAAGAAGTATTCGAAGAGGCAGGACGTTTCGATGAAAAATTTGCTCTGGCCTTTAACGATACAGATCTGTGTTTAAAGATAAGACAGATGGGTTATCTTATTGTATGGACTCCTTATGCGGAGCTCTATCATTATGAATGTAAAACCAGAGGCACACTTGATAGCAGGGAAAAAGTAGAATCTTTCAGAAAAGAACAGGAATTATTCCATAGCCGGTGGATTTCTGTATTACAAAAGGGAGATCCTTATTTCAGTCCACATCTTACTCTGAAAGAGGAAGATTTTTTTCTTTTGAAAGAAGAAGGGGAAAGAAAGATTTATAGTTCTGTGGAAATTGAGTTGAAAATATAATCTTCCGGCCAGTAAAGAAATTATCCAAAAATTTTCTTTAAAAATTCATCTTTATCCAGACTTTTCTGCCATTTCCTGTGATGTTTTACTCCATCCACTCTTTTTTGTTGAGGCATTGTTAGATATCTGATAGCCTCTACAGGCCCCAGTTCCCTGAGAAGAACTTCTGTAGCCTTTTTAATCAATTCTTCTTCACTGAGATATTTTATCTCTTTCATTTCAATCCCTCCTTTACACAGAAATCGACAGGATTCCCACACCATATTTTTATGTTGCAACTACCGCACTTCTTTATGAGTTTATCATCACAACTTATAAAACAGGCTTCTGATATTTCTGCAAAAGCTATATGGGCTGCATCAGCAATCCCCAGTCCGGCACTCCATAAATGTTCTGTTCTTTCCTTTGTCTTAACCATATCTACATTTACAGGTTCTCCTAAAATTCCAAGAATATTCTTTATCTGAAGAAGTTGAAAAGTATTATCTATACTATTTATCTCTTCAATATGAACAGGCGATACTAATAACGTGTACATACCTGCTTTCACTTTTGCCAGTATAATCTTTACTGCTACTGTTTCAAATTTTATTCTTAAATAATTCTGGTCATCATAAGGTCTGCATAGAGCACAAACATCAAGATAAATTTTCATATTTTCATTATACACTATTTATATTTCAGAATAAAGATCCAATTTCTGCCGGTAATATTATTGACTCTCTTCCGGCAGAATGATAAAATGAATTCGAAAAATCCTTATAAAATAAAATACCGGAGCTTATACTGACAAAATAATATGCAGGACGAAGTATGGAAAGAAGCCATAAGAAAATATTTTGAAGATTTCTCTAAATTTTTCCTGGCAGACCTTGATGAATATATAGATCATACCAGAGGTTATGCCTTCCTGGACAGTGAGTTACAGAAATTTTTCATAAATGCTATAATAAAGATACAGAATGAAGTAAAACAAAAGATATTTTATGAAGAGATAAAAAATTGGAAGGGGATGAACATATGGCTATATTGAGTGATATTGGAGAATATATAACAAAGGAAAACAGAGAAAAATGGATGGAAAAAGGGATGGAAAAAGGGATGGAGAAAGGAAAGGAGGAAGGAAAGGAACTGGGGAAACTGGAAGTGGCCAGAAAAATGCTTGATGACGGATTTCCTATGGAAGCTGTTGGCAAATATACAGGGCTTATGATGGAAAATATTAAAGATTTACTGAAGAGTTAATTTTATAAGTAACAGTAAGACTATAGAAATTTAATGGTTATACAGGATGGATTATATTCGGAAAAATATGGATAAAGATAAATTCAATGATAGAAGCTACAAGCTATTATTTTCTCATCCCAGGATGGTGGAAGATTTAATAAAATCCTTCGTGAAAGAAGATTTCGTAGATAAAATAGATTACAATACACTTAAGCCTGTAAAAACAAGTTTTGTTTCCTCTACATTTAAGGGAAGAGAGACTGATGTCATATGGTCAGTTAATATAGAAGGACGACAGACCTATATCTATATTTTGATAGATTTCCAGACCACAGTTGATAAGTTTATGTCTTTACGATTAATGAGCTATATAGGACTATTTTATGAATATCTCCTGAAAAAAAGAAAAAAGAAAGAGTACTTACACAAACTTCCTCCTGTATTTCCGATAATATTATATAACGGTGGAAAAAAATGGACTGCACCTACGGAGATAAATGAATTAATAGACATATCCTATCCTTCACTGAGACCATATATACCTCATTTTAAATATTATAAGATTGCAGAAAATGAATTTACAAAGGAGTCTCTCTTTGCTATAAGAAATCTTGTAGCAAGATTATTTTTAATAGAAACTTCCTACATAGATGAACTTGCTGATATAATAGAAGATGTAGTAAACATATTAAAAAAAGAAGTAAGTAAAGAACTGCAGAGAGATTTTGGACTGTGGATCAGAGGAGTAATGAAAAAGAAAAATGTAGATATAGATTTAAGTAATTTAGATGAAATGGAAGTGAGACCTATGTTACTGGAAAATCTGGAGAAATTTGAAAAAGAAACTTATAAAAAGGGCAGAAAAAAAGGAATTAAGGAAGGCATGGAAAAAGGGACATTACATGGAAAAATAGATGTAGCTAAAAAAATGCTTGATGACGGATTTCCTCTGGAAGATGTTGTCAAATATACAGGACTTATGATGGAAAATATTAAGGATTTGTTGAAGAGTTAATTTTATGAGTAACAGTGCAACTATAGAAAATTTAGCGACCATACAACAGGATAAGGATATAAAAGACGAAGAGGTTGCGATAAAAGTAGAAAATCTTTCGAAGATCTACAGGCTCTATGATAATCCACTGGACAGATTGAAAGAATCACTTCATCCTTTTAAGAAGAAATATCACAGGGAGTTTTATGCCCTGAGGGATGTGAATTTCGAGGTAAAAAAAGGCGAGACAGTAGGGATAATAGGGAAAAATGGTTCGGGGAAATCTACTCTTTTGAAGATAATTACAGGAGTGTTGACCCCAACA
>JBEHWO010000536.1:0-4390 GCA_040217695.1 Vulcanimicrobiota bacterium
TAAATTGTTAGAAAAATTGAAAGGTAAGCAGGGTAATTGACAAACAATCCTATGATGATATAATTTATATTAAAATCGTAACGCGTGACGCGTGACTGGTAGAAAGATTATGTGTTAAGGCCAGTATAGGTTTATAGGTGAGGACGATAAGGAGTGAGTCGGAGATTTTACCCGTCAGGCGTTACGATTATAGTTATTAATTAGTCAGTAGTAATAAGGTTATTACGCATTACGCATCACCCGTCACGCATCACGAACCACGCGTCACGCGTCACGCGTCACGCGTCACGAAATAATAAGGAGTGAACGTTGAGTCGTGAGATGTGACATATATATAAATGTCACTGATCATGCATTACGCGTGACGCGTCACGCGTCACGAAATAATTATGAAGAAATATATATTCCTGTTAAGTTTATTTATTATCAATATTACTGTTTGTTTTGCAAACAATTATAACGGATGGGACAGGAGCTTTAATAAGGTTGAAAGTCCTTTATCCGATCTGGAGATAACAATGCTGGAAGATGGCTATAAAAGAAATATGATTTCTCTTTTACAGAAAGACAGGGAAATAGAAACAGAACTGACTGTTATAGAACTTAAACTTGTGCAAATGGAAATGCCTGTTTTTACCTTTTATGAAAAGACTTTTAACAGCCTTAATCAATATATGGATCTTGTAAGGAAAATATACAGTCCTGCAGTTGTATCGAGCACTTTTTATGACTGGAGAGATATTTCTAAATACAGACGTGCCGCAGGATTGCATAACGGTTATGATATAGCTATGCCTGCCGGAACTGCAGTAGTGGCAGGATGGTCGGGAGATATAGTGGATATAGTTCCCTGGTACGGGCAGGAATACGGAGTAACAGTTAAGTCATCGGGGAATATTTATGTTACATATGGCCATATATCACCTCTTGTGTCTGTGGGCCAGAAGGTTTCACCCGGTACTTTACTCGGCCTGGTTGTAGTCGATCATGTAGATGTAAAAATGAGAGATGAAAATCATAATTATATAGATTTTGCATCGACTCAGGCATCTGAACTGGTTGTTAAGAAGCTTGATAATTCTTCTGTTGTAAACCCTTTAAAATCTGATAAATATAAATTAAAAGCCAGAGCGTCCATCAATAAAGAACTGGCTTATATAGAGTATCTTAAGAAATCAAATATGTTTTATAATCTGAAGCTTAAAAGTGTTACAGAACCACTTTTTTCATCTGCAGACGATCTTTATAAAAAAGAAGACCTTTTTTCAAAAGGATGTATAGCAAAAAATGATGTGACCAGGGCAGAAGATAAGTTCTGTAAAACGGCTTATAACAGGTATCTTTGCCTGAGAGAAAGACTGGCTTTTAAATTGAAGAATGTTCCAGCCGGTGTAAATATGATTGCCAGAGAAAACGGGTCGGCAAGAAATAATATACTTAAAGCCAGAGCTTATGCCAGAGGATTAAAAGAAAAGAAAATCCTTACAAAAATGATGAGGGATAATGAATATATAAAGTTAAGTATATTAAATTTTAAATCAGGAAAAAAAGGTGCTGTGAAAATATCTGCAGGTTTCCCGCCTTTCAGCCTTGGCTCTAAGGAGAGTAATCTCTCTGTAGCGGAAAAACGTTTGAAAGATGCAGAAACATCTCTTCAGGCTTCAAGGGAGAACTATGAAAAAGCACAGAATCTTTATTCTTCAGGTTATATATCCAGAAAAGATCTGGAACTGTCAGGAGACAATTATCAGAGAGCCCTGGCAAATTACCGTGAGATACATAATTTATTGATGAGGTAAATTTTATGTCCATACAGGACGAAGGTATTATTCAGCTTCCGGAGAATGGATTGTTCGGAATAGATTACGGTGCCGCCTATACATGTATATCGGAATGGATGGGTGATGAGCATCATCTTGAAGATATTAAATTCCCTAAATTTCATAATAAGAGATTTCCTTCGGCTATATCCTATCTCCCTAAATTCAATCAGTGGGTCATAGGGGACCTTGCAGAAGGCTGTGTGGATAAATATCCGAAAACGTCTTTTATCAATCTTAAAAGGAGAATTGGCGAGAATATTGTCGTACTTCAGCAGGAAGAAGATGAAGTAACATGTGAAGATATACTGAGGAATTTCTTTAATATTCTGAAAGATTTTTTACATGAAGCCATAGCACCGCGTAATATGGAAGGCGCTGTCGTGGCTGTTCCTTATTGTTTTTATGAATATCAGAGATCTTCTGTAATGAAATCCATAAAAGATGCAAAGATCCCGCTGCTGGGCCTGATAAACGAACCGGATGCAATACTTTTAGCCTATTGTTTTGAAGGGAGAATACAGAGGCAGGAAGAGCGTATCCTGGTAATAGATATGGGCGAGTCGACTCTGGATATAGCCCTTTACGAAGTAAGAAATAAGAAAAAATATATAATTATAAACTGTGTCAATATTACCGGGAGTCCTTCTATAGGCGGAGAAGATATGGACAGAGTACTCCTCAAAAAGATCCTTGAAAAACATTCCCTTCAGAACGGTGAATTATGGAATGATATTTTTGTAAAAAAACAACCTCTTTCAGGAAAAATGAGGGCCTCTTTGAAGGATTTGAAACATAAACTCAGCGCTAAAAATGAAGAAAGCCTTATGAATATAGAGTTGATTCCGGGACAGAATATGTCTCACGATGTTACCAGAGCCGAATTCAATGAATGGATTGGAAGTGTATTGAGCAGTATAAATGACTATCTTTATAAAACTCTGGATGAAGTGGATGTGACTCCCGAACAAATCGATAAAGTTCTTGTAAACGGCAGAAGTACCAGAACACCTGCCATAAAAGGACTTGTAGAGAAGTTATTTGCTCATCATCCCGAGAAGATATTATATTTAAATAATGATTATCTTGTTTCACAGGGAGCAGCTATTTATGCTGCCATATTGAAAGGTAAGACAGGCATGTTCGGTCTTAACCCTATAAATCCTTATTCTATAGGTGTTGAACTGGCAGGAGGTTTTTTTGATGATATTATAATAAAAGGTAAAAGACTTCCCTGTACAGATAAAAAAGTATATCAGATTAATAAACCCGGTGCCAATGCTTTTGATTTAAATATCTATCAGGGCAATGCAAAAACAGTGAACAGAAATCAGCTTATTATACCTGTTGAAATGTCAGGTTTAACCCCTTTTAAAGAGGAAGATGATTATATAATTGTTAATATAGATCTGGATGAAAATGGTATCGGAAGTTTACAATTAGATATAAAGAGTTCCAAAATATCATGGAAGAGGGCTCTTTCCGGTGAATAACCGAAAAAGCTGACTTCTGATAGCTGAACTCTTACGATAAATTTTAGTTAGAAAGGGAACAATTCAGGCATCAGGCCTGATTGCCGTTAAAACAGTGAATGACGAAATTAAAGGAGAACTGATATTACCGGTAAAACCACAGCTTCAGATTCTTAACAGACAGAGTGTTCTTGACTTTGGAATTATATCCAATGGTACTGTGAAAAATTTAAAATTTGCCATAAAAAATTGCGGCCAGCAAAGTTTACATGTAAATTTTTCTACCAGCGAAGACTGGATTTCTACAGATCCTGTCAGTGCAGTGCTCGATAAAGGAGAAATAAGGGAGATTTCTGTCATTGCCGAGCCGGGTAATATAAAATCGGGAAGGCAGAAAATAACACTCCTTGTAAATTCAAATGACCTTCTGGAACAGGCCAAACAGATTTATATACTGGCTCAAATAGAGGAAAACAGGGCGTCTATAGAAGTTAATCCTCAGGCACTTGCTCTTGACTCTATATTACCAAAGAAGATTAAATCCGTGAAGGTAGAAGTAAAAAATACTGATAATTCAGAAGAAGCTCCTTCTGTAGAGGTAGAAATACATCCTGACGATTCGTCCTGGTTATCCTATGAAATAGAAGGCGTTAAAAGTCATTTATATATAAATTTCAAGATTAATCCCAGGAATATGGAACCGGGCGATTATAAAACAGTTGTAAAGATAAGAGAAATATTTTCTCCCGATGCGTCTCCGCTGGAGTTGCCTCTTTCATTTACTGTACCGGTGGAAAATGACAGAAAAACTGCCGGCCTGGAGACAAAGGAAAATGTCGGGAATTTTATAAAAGGCCTTGTTTTTAAAGAAGAAGAAAATGATGATATTTTATATACCGATCAGAAAACTTACTCTACAAGCCAGTCCATATATATAGTAATAGCAGTTATTGTTATAATTCTGGCACTGGCATTATTTATTATATTCAGGGTGAAAAGTAATAAATCGGAAATTTTTCATCCCCCTTCTGTTGCTTCTTCCTCATATGGAATGTGTCATATAAACCCTGAAGTCACTGTTACGAAAAGAGGTAATTT
>JBEHWO010000537.1:0-4387 GCA_040217695.1 Vulcanimicrobiota bacterium
ACGTGTTTCAGACATTTCATAAAAAGAACTCACAGGGACAAAAGTCTTAACACATTTAAACGTATCATAAATGCTTCTCAAATTTCCGTAAGATAGAATGATTTCATCAGGTGTCAGGCCTGTATTTGATGTTCTGGCAAAATAAAGACCGTCATACTTTTCTTCCAGTTTAATTCTGGCTTCATCTAAACTCAATAAACCCCGTTCATCTCTGCAACAGAGTTTACCCATTATGGGATGTTCTGTAATAATATCAGAAGATTTATCACCTGAATTAATTCCGGACAATAAAAGTTTTATTCTTGCAATCCATTTTTCTCTTATATGTCGATCTGTTCTTACATCTTCCGGATCAACCCAGAGGACATAACGATGTCCCATGAAGTTCATATCTCTGACACTGAGCCCGCTGTCCGAATGTTTAAACTCTCCTTCTACTGACAACAAATCTTCTCCGAGTAAACGTAATTTACCGGTCATTATGTAATCTATATCCATAGCTTTAAGGTCTTTTAACTGTTTATCACTTAATAAAAACGGAGGAAGAACAAAGATAAAATCATTTAAATCAAAGTCTTTTACCTTATCAGACACCTTTTTTAAAATAGTTAGATCAATTGTATTTTCAGGGAATATTTCATATGTAACAGGTAAACCTCTGTGGTCTGTTGCGATACCTGCGAGAAGATGCTTATCCGCAACTTTGCAGGAACCGGTACATCCATAGAGAAGAAAATTTTCTTCATCTGTATCCCTTATCTGAAAATTCACAGGGGGACTGTAAAAAAATGCTCTGCCACTATCTTCCCTGATGGTATAAAGATAATCTTCTACCAGTTCTTTATGTTTTTCCAGGAAATCCAGAGCACGGTAAAGATGATACAGAGTAAACTCCATATCAATATTAAAATAAGTCTTGTCCTTTAACCAGTTGTAACAGTCCCGGCATGACTCCGGTTCCTGCAATCTGTTCAAAATCATGCCCACTATAGCTTTGTGAATGGAATCTTCATATTTGTATTTTTTTAATTCTGTTTTAAAAAATACATCAAACTTTAATTTTTTCCAGAGGTTTTCCAGAATATATAAAATTCCCCATATACGGCTTTCTCCTATTTTTAAATCAGGAGCATATTCCGCTCTTTCTCCGAGATAAGAAAGTAATTTATAGGCTATATTTCTTATCTCTTTTTCATTCAATTCATGGGCTTTACCGAAGTTACATATAACAGTAGTCTCGGGAATCCTCTTTTCAGGACACCACTTATTATCTACAAGTTCTACATATTTAACAGGGGGTCCTTTTTTTCTTTTAGATACTGTTTCTCTTATATACATAATAAATCTATAACATATTTTTTATGAATCTATCGGAGGATTTTCAGAGCTTTTTATAGCCTCTCTTAGTTCATAAATAAAATCTGTCATTTTTCCTTTGCTTTTTGAATTAAGATTCTGATTGTTTCAGAAAGTTCATTAAAGCTCACAGGCTTTACGAGAAATTTTTTAATACCTGAACTGAGAAGTGAGTCCTGTGTAAAAAAGTCATTAAAACCCGTAAGAAGCAGTACAGGTGTAGAAGGACTGACATTTATTATTTCTTTTCCAAGTTCAATACCGGTCATACCGGGCATGGATTGATCCGTAATTACAAGATCAAAATCCTTATAATTATCTCTGAATATTTTCAGTCCTTCAGTGCTGTTAAGGGTGGAGATGATCTTATATCCGAGTCTCTCTATCATTTCTTTCATCATATAATGGACACTTTCTTCATCTTCCACAAAAAGTACAGTCCCGCTTCCTTCAGGAATTTCAACTATTTCGTCCCCCCTTTTACCAGTCTTGCATTCAACCCTTGGTATGAGTATCTCAAAAGTAGTCCCCACCCATGGTTCACTGTATACAGTTATTACGCCTCTGAGATTTTTTACAATACCATGAACAATCGAAAGTCCGAGCCCTGTTCCTTCACCTTTCTCTTTTGTAGTATAAAAAGGTTCAAAAATTCTTTCTACTATCTCCTGAGTCATACCATGACCCGTATCACTTACAGTTAATTTTACATATGGCCCTGAAGGAAGATCTGTGTAGGAAGCTACATCATAAGAGTCAAGTGTAACGTCAGTAAGGCCTATTTCAAGAACTCCGCCGCTTTCACTCATAGCATAGATTGAATTTGTGCAGAGATTCATTATTACCTGATTTATCTGAGTCGGATCTGCCATAACTATATCTGATTTGGCTTCCAAATTCTTTCTGATTTTGATATTTTCCTGGAGTGTAGGTTTCATTAATTTCAGACTTTCTCTGATAATAGTACTGACTTTTACAGGTTTTACCTCTTCCTCTCTGGAACGGCTGAAAGATAAAATCTGCACTATGAGATCTTTAGCTTTATGTGCCGAATTAAGAATCTGTTCCAGATAGTATTTTTTAGAGGTTATACTCTTTGGCTTATATAAAGCCATTTCTGCATAACCAATGATTACTGCAAGGACATTATTGAAATCATGGGCTATACCACTGGCAAGTGTCCCGATAGCTTCCATTTTCTGGGCCTGCCTGAGCTGTTTTTCCATTTTCAACTCGCTGGTAATATCATACATTACGGCCACATAATTAATAATATTTCCTGCTATATCTTTTACAGGTGAAATAGTAGTTTTTATATCATAAAAAGTACCATCTTTCTTCTTATTGGAAACAAGGCCCTTCCATACACTCCCTTCCGATATGGTATTCCACATTCTCTCATAAAATTCTCTGTCATGTTTATTACTTTTAAAAATCCTGGAATTTTTACCTGTTACTTCGTCTCTGGTATAGCCGCTGAGTATTTCAAAAGCCGGATTAATATACTGTATATTACCCGATGTATCTGTTATGACAATACTTTCCACAGATTGTTCTATAGCTGTGGAAAGACGGAGCCGGTCTTCTTCTGCTGTCTTCTTTTCAGTAATATCAAGCCAGGAACCTACTATATCAAGAGGATTTCCCAGGTCATCTAAAATCAACTTCCTTTCATCATAAATCCATCTATAAATTCCATTTTTACATAAAAAACGATATTCTATTGTACAGAAAGTCTGTTCCTTCATACGGGATAATTCAGATAAAACTCCGGTCAAATCGGATACATGGATATGATTATTCCAGAAATTCTTTTCATTTACAAACTCTTCAGGACTATAACCTAATAATGTTGTAATATTGTTACTTATATAGGTAAATTTATTCCAATCAGAAGGGCTGCAGCTATAAATTACGGCAGGGCATGTAGAAAGAAGATATTGGAGTCTCTCTTTTGTAACCTGTTCTGCTATAGTGGTATAATGTTGATTTAATGTATCTCTTTTAGAAAGCCTTGTCTTTACGGCAGTAATAATTTCCTGGGCAGTAAAAGGTTTGGTGATATAATCATCTGCTCCCAGACTCATACCCTGTCTGACATCTTCTCTTTCCGATTTAACCGTTGTAAAAATAAATGGTATTGTCGAAGTTTCGTCATGTTCACGAAGTTTATTCAGTACCTGGTAACCATCAATTTCTGGCATCATAATATCACAGATAATTAAATCCGGTATATATTCTTTTGCAATTTCAAGTCCTTTCAGACCATCGTCAGCCCCTATTACATCAAATCCTTCGGAAGACAGAATTGAAATAATCTGTTCACGAAAAGATTTCATATCATCAATCACGAGAATTTTCTTCATAAAATAATTTCCTCCATATTTTCTTCACGTACAGGTTGGCCATCGATTCAAAAATTCCTTTTAAACGTGCAATTCCCTTAAATTCTCTTTAAATTTTTCAAATTCCCTGAAAAGTTCTTTTTCAAGTTCTTTTATCTGACTCTTATTATCTGAAAAACTCAGATCTTCTATTTTACCTGCTATATTTTTCAATGTACAGGCACTTATGTTGGATGAAACCCCTTTTATAGAATGGGCATGAAATTTTATTTTACTACTTTCACCTTTTTCTATGGCAGAAGTCAAATTCATTATTTCAGAGGTTATATCATCAAGTGACAGAGAAAGAGTTTTTCTGAAAAGCTGCATATTTCCATCAAGTCGTTCTAAAAAAGCCTTACTGTCAAAGATTATATTCTCACTGTGAGATGGAAATTCCTCCTTAATAGACGAAGGTATTTTTTTTAATATTCTTTCAATAGTCTGAAAGATAATCTTACCTTCTAAAGGTTTCGTAATATAATCATCCATTCCTGCATCAAAACATTTTATGCGGTGTTCCATCATTGCATGAGCAGTCATTGCAACAACGGGTATATGTCCTCCATCTTTACTCTCTTTTAATCTTATATGCCTGGTTGCTGTAAAACCATCCATTTCAGGCATCTGAAGGTCCATAAGTATAA
>JBEHWO010000538.1:0-4360 GCA_040217695.1 Vulcanimicrobiota bacterium
CAAAAAGGGATTATGTAAAAAAATGACATGTGATTTATATGGGTTGTGGGTTTCATGTGCCGGGTTTTGGTTTGTGGGTTTACCTTCCTAACCCAACACTCCCCCCATCACCTTTATTAATTAAGAGATTTACAAAATCAAGTGCAATTTCTAACAAAAGTGAAAATATCTATCATAAAAAAACGCTATCAAAACATTTGCATTCAATTTATCTATTATGTTATAATTTTCACGAGAAACCTTATAAAATAAAGAATAGAAAGGAGAAAGGGCAATTATGTTCGTAAAGCGTGACGCGTGACGTGTGACGCGAGATAGAGCCATATCGATAGGAGCATAAATAAAATAACATTTTACATCTTTATGGTTGAAAAAATGAAAAATTTGCCCGAAATATTGTGAAAAAAAAGATTAGCTTATTAGTGGTATCTATTTATCTCCTGTTATCTTTCGTGTCTTATGCAGAGGAAGCTCCGAAGGTTTATGTTAACGGTTCACAGGTATCGGCACCTGCCGTTGAACAGGACGGAGAAGTCTATGTTTCCGTACAGAGTCTTGCAAAAGCTCTCAAAATAAGTGTCAAATGGGATCCGAATAATAAAGTAATTTCTATAAACGGCAAGCCTGTGGACTGTAAACCTCTGTTAAAAAGCAATAATATCTATATACCTGCCATGGCTCTCGGCACCCATATAGGAGCAGAAGTTGAAATGGATTACAGCCAGAATATGATTAAAATAAATACAGGTAAAGCACCTCATCCAAATCCGACAAAAGAACCGACGCCGGCTTCCACAAAGGCGCCGACACCTGTTCCAAACAACCCCACCCCTGCTCCAACTCCTAAAATCACAATGTTTGTACCTCATTCTGCAGAAAATGATAATTTCCGTGTTACCGTTACAAATCTCGTATATTCAAGTATAATAAAAAATTATTATACCCCTAAATCAGGCAATAGATTCTGCACATTAAACATATCACAGCAGAATATTTCCACCAATGTCCAGATCTACACAGGAACTTTTTCTCTCGTTGATAAAGACGGAGTTTCTTATGATTACCTGGAAGGACTCAGCAATTTCTGGCTTCAGGTGCTTCAGCCGGGAGGGACAAATTTCGGTCATTTAGTTTATGAAATACCGGCAACATCCCAACCTGAGAAGCTTATTCTCTATAGCATCGACCAGCCGAGTCTGACGATTCCTTTAAATTAAAATAATCAGGAGGCATATATGAAAAAAATATTATTATTTTTAATAATTACCATTATAACTATAAATATGATGCCTGTTTTTGCAGGAGAACCTGTAACAATAAATTTCTGGCATGCCATGGACAGGCACAGAGGAAAGGTTTTAAATAATCTGGTAGATGAATTCAATAAAACCCACCCTGACATAAAGGTAGTGGCTACATTTAAAGGGGTAACGGATAATACAAAAGACAAATATAAAAACAGTTACAATATACTCTTCCAGCAACTGTTAATAAGTATTTCCACTCAGTCTCCTCCCGATGTATCACAGGTATATGAAAACTGGACAAGCCAGTTTGTGCAGATAAAATCCATAGTACCTCTGGAAAATTTTGCAGATAAAGAAT
Source organism: Vulcanimicrobiota bacterium (assembly GCA_040217695.1). GTDB lineage: Bacteria > Vulcanimicrobiota > SpSt-956 > SpSt-956 > JAKJGF01 > CALARM01. Next base: position 1,606 of record JBEHWO010000538.1, read on the forward strand.
TTACAGAGCAAGAAATGCCTGATTTCGTGCCTACTTTTCTCGAAGCAAATAAAGAGGACGGTAAACTCTGGTCATTACCATTCAACAAGAGTATATATGTTCTCTATTATAATAAATATATTTTTTCGAAAGCAGGGCTGAAACCTCCTGCAAACTGGGAAGAAGTAAAAGAAGCAGCGAAAAAACTTACACAGAAAAATCCTTCAGGTACAGTTATCCATTACGGCATATCCTTCAAGGCAGACGTAGATACCTTTTCTGTCATATTATTGTCCAGAGGAGGACATCTCCTGGAAGGAAACAAAAAAGCAACCTTTAACAGCGAAAAAGGAGAGAAAACGATAAAATATCTCCAATCCCTTATAGAAGAAGGTTCTGCCCTTGTTTCTTTTGAACCGCAAAAAGATTTTCTGGAAGGTAAATGTGCCATGTATGTAGACACTTCTTCCGGTATTTCCAACCTGGAAAGGAATATTTCTTTCGAATACGGAGTTGCTCCCTGCCCTTCCGATAAAGGGAAAATTCTGTTTGCAGGCACCAACCTTGCCATATTTTCATCATCGTCACAGGAAAAGCAGAAGGCATCATGGGAATTCATAAAATGGCTCACAAATACGGAAAACACCGCAAAATGGTCTATGGAAACAGGTTATTTGCCTGTAAGACATTCTGCCATAGAAAGTAAAGATTATCAGGAATTTCTTTCAAAACATGAGAAACATAAAATCGGCATAGATGAACTGAATATGGCGACAGTGGCGCCCATAGTACCTTCATGGCAGTCTATCAGAGGCATAATTGACGACACTGTTTTCAATACAGTTGTGGTAAAACAGGATATAAAGGAAACTCTCAATACTGCAGCCGCTACTGCAGACAGGTTTCTCGGATTGCCGCAGAAATAGTCGGGACTATTTACCGGGGTGAGCATAAATAATACATAACTGCTCTCGTGACGCGTGACACGTGACGGGAAGGAAGACCTTTATTACATGCTTATGCTCAGGTCAATAAATAGTGAGCGGAAGAGATTTATTTCTGCTCACTATTTATTTTTTTAAGTGAAAAGTGAATGGTGAATGGTGAGTCGTGAAAAGTGAATAGTGAGTCGTAAATAGTGAAAAGTGAATAGTGATAAGAGAATGAATAAAGAAACAAATTTCTTCATATCCAGACGTTCCTTTATTAAAGGATTCATGGTAACAGCTTCAGGTGCTTTTTCGTGTTCTTTACTATCAGGAAAAGAAATAAGCCTCCCTGAACGTTACAGAGGAAGCCTTCTCGGTCTGGCAACGGTTGATGCACTGGGAACAACTCTGGAATTCAAAAGCCCCGGCTCATTTAAACCGATAAACGATATAATCGGAGGAGGGTCTTTTCACCTGAAAGCAGGACAGTGGACAGATGACACGTCAATGGCTCTCTGTCTTGTAGAAAGTCTGATTGAAACAGGAGGATTCGACCCGTCAGATCAGATGAAAAGATATGTCAGATGGTACAGGGAAGGACATTTAAGCAGTAACGGAGTATGTTTTGACATAGGAGGCACAGTAGTAAAAGCTCTGAAGCTTTTTGAGGAAACAGGAGAACCTTACTGTGGTTCTACAGATCCGAAATCATCGGGGAACGGCTCAATCATGCGTCTTTCCCCTGCAGTGCTTTTATACAGAAAAAACCCGGAGGAAGCCATTGAAAAGGCAAAAAACAGCTCCAGAACAACTCACGGGAGCAGTATCTGTCTCGACGGGTGCCGGTATTTTGCATCCCTTATCCTGGGAGCTCTGAACGGAGTAAGTAAAAAAGAATTACTGTCAAAACATTACTCAATCATTCCGGGATACTGGAAAAAACATCCTCTCGTTCCTGAAATAGACGAAATATCTGCCGGTTCCTTTAAAGAAAAAAATCCTCCGGAAATAAAAGGTACAGGCTATGTGGCAGCATGCCTGGAAGCTGCCCTCTGGGCTTTTTACAGAAGCAGTTCTTTTAAAGAAGGAGCACTTATGGCAGTAAATCTCGGAGACGATGCGGATACGACGGGAGCAGTTTACGGTCAGCTTGCCGGTGCCTTTTACGGAGAAAGAAATATACCGGAGAAATGGCTTTCCATACTGGCATACAGAGAATTGATCTGTGATTTTGCAGTTAAAATTTTTAATATGTCAGAGAAGGTTCATTGAACGAAATTTACTTTTCTTAATGCTTCTTTTCTGATATAATTTTTATAAATTATTGAGAGAAGGTTATTACAGGAAACTATGAAAGATTTAGAAATCGATCATTTAAAATTCAATGAAAACCGGCAGGATATGAGTCTTCAATGGAAAAATTTCTGGCCTGTCTTCGACCATTTTCATATATTCCTTAAAAATAAAGGATTAAAACCCAGAACAATCGGAGAAAAAACCAATTGTGTCGTTATTTTTGTCATGAATTATCTCAGGCTTAAAGATGATATAAAATCAGTAAATGAGATATCGGGTGAAGAGATAAAAAAATTCATGTTATATAATTATCACCTCTTATTCCCTGACTCCACCGTTTTTCAGAAGAAAACCTTTAAGAAAGCCATCATGGATTTCTATACGTTTTTAAATAAAAAAGGTTTTCTCTCAAAAGAACAGTTAAAAGAATTAGGTAATGCGTGATATGTGATGCGTAATGCGTTAAATAACGTTGAGAGTTGAACGTTGAGGGCTGAGAGAGCAAACTCTAAACTATAAACCCTCAACTATAAACCCTCAACTATAAACCC
>JBEHWO010000539.1:0-4357 GCA_040217695.1 Vulcanimicrobiota bacterium
CCTTTAAAGCAGCGAATACTATAAGAACACTTGCTTCCCCAGTCTGTTCCTCCGCCGCAGACTGCTATATACCACCAACCTGCCCCCTGAGATGGGAAGGATATAACTACAGGCCCCTCTTTTTCTCTATCATATTTCGATATGAAATTTTTCGTGCCTGATATAGCCTGATCTCTGCCGGTAGTTAGGAATGTATTGCCATTAATACGACTTAAACAGGCAGTATAACTTGTACTTGCATCGGTTCTCACCTTGTAGATTCTATAAGGCTCAAGGACACCATCCCTTTTAGTTCCCATTTCCCCATAATATTCTGTCCCATCTGCTCTTATCTCAATAGGATCATCATAAATCGTTATACACCAGAACATATCTTCCTGACCGAAAAATTGACCATTTGACCGATTTTTCAATCTGAATCGTTCTATACAGCAGCTGGTATTAGTCATTTTTGCAGAATTAGCCCGGAACGAACCGGAAAATCTGGCTGTTCCGCCGGGAGGTACGCTTGTCTGTTCCATTTTTAGCCCCCCATAAGACCAGTTATATTCAAAACCAGACCCCCTGTCTGTTCTCTTATCTCCATCCCATGGGGCCATAATAATCTGAGAGCTATACCAGGTAGTATTCCCGGTATTTATAATATCTATCCAGAATGTCTTTAGGCTTCCTATTTTCATAGCTTCATGACCGGATTGATTTGCCCATTTTCCATCAAATATATTAGATTGGATTACTTTTTGCCTGATAATGATTTTCGCTACTGCCAGATCACCGGCACCACTGCCCCAGACTCTGATCTCAAAAGAATTTGTACTCTTTGTAATATTATCTAAAGTAATAGTCTGCCATCCATTAGCTAATTCATTAGCTTTTATATCGCTGTATCTAAAGTAGTTATTACTGTCTATAACTTCTACCCTGCCCAGATTGGCCTGAGAATTATTATTAATATCATTTACTATAAAATCAATAGAATAACTTCCTGTCGGCAATTTCAAAGTTGCATTCTGCCCGTACCACATATACCCGGACAGAGAAGTTTTACTGTAGTACATACAATTTAGATTATCATAAGTTGCAAAAGATCCTTTCCCCTTATCAACACCAAAACTATCCCTATATAAAGTCCAGGGAAAGTCAGTCGAATCGCCTGACTCAGGAGGAGAACATGGTGTAAATTTAACAAGGCTTATAGCAAACGAGGCCGAGCCATTACTATAAATTCTAAACTCCTGTAATCCGTTTAACTTCGCTTTAAATGTCATTGGCTGATACTCATTTAAAGGCATATCCTTTATAGGTTGATAATACCAGTTTTCTGCTCCGCCACCACAGACTTCTGCAAATCCCAATTCCCCTTTATTCATTGAATAAAGAGTAATCTCTATTTCAAACCACCCGGTACCTACAGAAGAATTCAACTCCTCCATAGAAATTCTAAAAGTATGACCTTTTTCTCCTGTAATTACGACAGCTTCTCTTCCCGAGAAAATTGTTTTCGTTCCTATAAAAGGGGGATTCCCTGCAAAGACAACGCCAGAACTTGCGGCATATAGCATTGACTGGCTTTTTTCATTTACTACAGGTGTTGGTGTTTGTAATGTGGTTGGTGTTATTGGATCTCCTCCACATCCGGTGATAATAGATATTAAACTAAAAATTACGATAAAATTAATTATTGTTTTTGCCATTTTACAACATCCTCCTTAATAAATTATGATATTATTGCAATGCCCGGTTTATCAGACCTTTATTTAATTTCATCACCTCCCATGTAAACATTTGATAGTAAAAAAACTTTTAAAGATTTTTTTCCATAACTGCAACTCCATTTATAATTAGTAACAGGAGAACACAAAAATTATTAAATAAAAAATTGAAAATAAAAAACAGAGGTCAATGCTGACCTCTGCCATTAGTGGCATGTCTACAATAACTGTAATTAACTGCGAAATAAAATCCCTAAAAATTTTCTAAAAAATTAAAAATATTCCATTTCACAATCTCTAAGCTTGTATCCCACCAGAAACTACCAGTGCAAAATCCTGCAAATCTTTTTAAACTTCCGAAGCAATAACTCTTATAATCCACTGACCTGTCTCAGGTTTTTCTATTACAACACCTTCAACATTATTAAGACAATCAGTTTCACCCGTGGAGAATCCACCGAAAAAATCATTGAGGGGAGGGACTAATTAAATTAACTTCGGAATCTGTCCTCAAACTATTGCCAAGAGCTTTCTTCCATGTCATGAATCCCAGCGCACCTCTCGAACGAAGGATTCGTATCATTTTATATTTATTATGGACAATAGCCAAATCTAAAGGAGTAGAGCCACTATTATCTCTAGCATTAACATTTGCTCCTAAAGATATTAATAATCCAACCATAGTAATATTATTTTTTATTACTCCCCAATGTAAAAGAGTAATTCCATTATCCATTTTATCATTAATACCTGCTCCTTTATCAATGAGATATTTAACTAATTCTAGTTCTCCCATAACTACCGCAAGGTGAAAAATTGACAATCCGTTAAAAGTTTTAATATTATTAATATATGCTCCTTTGAATATTAATAATTTAACAATATCAATATTGCTATAAATTTCATCTAATGCTCTTTCTAAAGGAGTATTCCTTTTGTTATTTTTAGCATTAACATCTGCTCCTGAAGATATTAATAATTTTACTATATCAATATCTTCCTTTACCCCAAAATGTAAAGGAGTATTCCCCTTGTTATTTTTAACATTAACATCTGCTCCTGAAGATATTAATAATTTTATGATATCAATATTGATATAATCCTTACATAATGCATTTCCTAAAGAATTATTCCCTTTGTTATTTTTAACATTAACATCTGCCCCTGAAGATATTAATAATTCAAGAACATCTATATCGATATAATCCTCATCTAATGCTATTTCTAAAGGAGTATTCCCTTTGTTATCTCTAGCATTAACATTTGCTCCTAAAGATATTAATAATTTAGATATATCGATCTCTTTCTTGAGAGTAAGATGCAAAGAAGTATTGCCATTATTATCTTTAGCATTAATATCTACTCCTTTATTAAGAAGATATGCGACTATTATCCGATCATCGATAATTACTGCATAATGTAGGATTGGTAATCTTCCATCAAACACTTTAATATTATTGATATTTGTACCTAAAGATATCAATAATTCAAGTGAATTGATGATATTAACTGATCCTTGTAAAATCCGGTTAGAAAGTCGACAAAGAATCCGGTACAAAAGACGACATTGTCCTTCGACGTCGAAAATAACCTGACTTATTTCTCTAAGTCAGGAGGCAAGAAGGAGATGTTAAACGAAATGGAAAGAACAGTAATCAAGTATCTAAGAAAAAAGGGTAAAAACTATAAGGAAATAGGAGAAGAGATAGGCTGCCACAGAGAAACAGCATCAAAAGTGATGAAAGAAGCAGTAGATAAAAAATATGAGAGACAACCTGTAGAAAACCAGGTTACTCCTTATCGTAAAGAAATAGAAGAATGGATGGATAGCGGAATAAAAGTAAACCGTATGCTCGAGAAAGCCCGTGAAGAGTTAGACCCACCGTATGTAGGATGCAGGAGTGTATTTTATGCTGAGGTATCAAAAATCCGCAAAGAGCTAAAGGAAAAATCTGTAGAGACATTTATAAGATTTGAAGGATTACCTGGAGAATACCTGCAGATAGACTGGGGAGAAGTGCGTAATTTTCCCTTTATCCAGAAAGAAAGACAGACCAGATATATATTTGCAGCCCGTCTGAAATATAGCCGTGTAATGTATGCAGAATTTCAAAAAAACATGCAGCTTGAAACTCTTGTCAGATGCATAATAAGAGCTTTTGAATATATAGGAGGCATTCCCTGGGCGTGTGTCTTTGATAATATGAAAACAGTGATAGTAAATAGAGATGCAGAAGGGAAACCCATCTGGAATGAAGCCTTTAAGAAATTTTCTGTAGATATGGATTTTTATCGTCACATATGTGACCCTTACTGTGCCAATCAGAAAGGTACAGTAGAAAATCTAGTAAAGATAGTAAAGGGTAACTTTATAGGAGGCTGTGAATTTGTAGACGATACAGATCTGGAGAGACGTTGTAAAGAATGGTTGGAAAAAATAAATAATACTGTGTGCCAGGCACATAACAAAATCCCCTTTGAGCTACTGAGTGAAGAGCAGAAAAAGTTTACCTCCCTACAGACTGATTCAAAAGATTACGGAATTATGACAGTATGTAAAGTCAATCAGGAAAGCCGTATACATTTAGAGTGTAATATTTATTCTGTTCCCACGGATTATGTAAACCGTACAGTAATAGTCCGTA
>JBEHWO010000540.1:0-4344 GCA_040217695.1 Vulcanimicrobiota bacterium
TTCTCCCCTGCTCCTGAAGAATTTTATCAGTTCGGCACAGGAAGGTTTCATGGAAATTTCATTTTTTAATTCTTCGTCTATTACTATAACTTCATGTAATGCCGTTCTATGTTTGTAACCGGTGTTATGGCATGTCTTGCAACCTTTTCCTTTATATAAAACCATATTTTCTCTATAAAGATTTTCTTCTTTTAACATATTAACAAGGCCTTCAGGTACGGGAATTTCTTCTTTGCGGTCAGGGCAGATTTTTCTTATCAATCTCTGCGATATGATGCCTTTCAGAGCAGACGCAAGCAGAAAAGGTTCAAGTTCCATATCAATAAGTCTGGTTAATGCTTCTGCGCTATCAGAGGCATGGAGAACGCTTATTACCACATGTCCTGTAAGAGCTGTTTCCAGGAGTATTTTAGCTGACACGTCATCTCTTATTTCTCCGCAATAAATCACATCAGGATCCTGTCTTAAGAATGATCTGAGTGCTCCGGGAAAGGTAAGTCCTTCTTTTTCATTTAACTGTGTATGAATAACATTGTCAATCAAATATTCTACCGGATCTTCTATTGTGAGAATATTAATCCCCGGGTTTGCTATTTCTTTAAGTCCTGCATATGCTGTTGTTGTTTTTCCGCAGCCAGTCGGACCGTTAATTATGATAAGTCCGAAAGGACATTTCAGTAAATCTTTATATTTCTTTAAATTTTCTTCGTTGAAACCAAGTTTTTCCAGGTCCAGGGTTATGGTTGCTTTATCAAGAATTCTCATTACTATATTTTCTCCGTAAAAGGTCGGGAGAGTGGAAACTCTTATGTCCAGGTATCTATTCCCTAATTCATGGTTTATCTTTCCATCCTGAGGTTTTGACAGAATATCGCTGTTTAATGAAGCTCTTTCTTTAATTTTCTTTACTAGAGGATTATAGAGCATGTTAGATAGTGTTGATATATCCCTCATGGTTCCGTCAATCCTGTAGCGAATTTTAAAAGCCTGTTTTACGGGATTCAAGTGTATATCGCTTGCTCTGTCAGAGCAAGCGTCTTCTATGATGAGGTTTAAAAGTTCATTTAGTTTGATATCATCATGTTCATCGATTTCAATATCAAATTTTTCTTTCATTGTGATTCTCCTTTCATTTTTTTAATAACTGATTATTATTCTCTTTTTGATTTTATTCTTTCTTTGAACAATTCAATGGCTTTTTCCAGTTCTTTTCTGAATTCTTCCTGTTCTTTACTCTGTCCCTTCAGAAAGGAAATCAGATCTTTACGGTAAAAACGCCACTGCCCTCCTGCCTTAAAGCCCGTTATTGTTCCCTCGTTCAGCCAGCGATAAAGGGTGGGTTTGCTTGTATTTAAAAATTCTGCAGCCTGACTCATATCCATAATATCCGTAAGACCTCTTCCCTCTTCTCTGAACATTTCCCCTATTTTTTCTTTCATAATTTTCCATCACCTCCTTTTTTGATTTAAATTGATTAAATTCGATTAAACTTAATTATTTTATATCATATATTATTAAAAATGTCAATATATATATTATTGATATTAAATTTATTGAAATAAATATGGCAGGTAATGTTTTGGTGACAGGGAGTATTATAGTAATTTTTAATTTTATATAAAATCATATTTGGTGTTATGGATGCCGGGGTAAGAACAGGTTCTGGAGAAAAATATATACCGTATTAACAGCCAGTTGTAAATTAATGAGTGAATAGTGAGTAGTGAATAGTGAGTGAAAAACTCTACTTCTACTCACCACTGGACTCTACTTGCACGTCTTTTCGTTACCATTAGAGATTTTCTTCCACAGTGACTGATAGTTCCATATTTGTATAAGAGAAGATTTATTTTTCTTTACCTGGCAATAACAAAACAGGAGGCTTTTATCTTTGGACAGGCCTATATTTACCAGAGGTAGACCTCCCGGCACATCGAGTAATATACCGGTGTTTCCTGTTGTAAGATCTAAAAATCCTATTTTCCCTTCTCCTGCAACGAAAATTACTTTATTTTTTTCTTCATCAAAAAGAAGTGCAGATATGTAAGAGTGCAATTCACCTTTTACAGATAAAGCTTGGGCTGAATATGAATATAAAGGCACAGGCGTTTCTTCTATCGATGCAATTAGGTCTTGCCAGTTAAAAATTCTGATACCTTTATCTGTACCGAAAAAAATCATATTCCCGTCTCGACTGACATCAATAGCAAGGATACGTTCGGCCCCCTGAACTGTATTGAACGAAAAGTTATCGGGAAATTTTCTCCCAGTCTTATTAAATACTTTTTCAATTTTCGGAATAAAAAAATTGAAAATTGCCGTAAGATCTTTCTTTCCTCCAGCATAAAGAGTTTTTAATTGCTTTCCGGTACATAAATCTAGAAATAACAATCTATCCTGTTGTTCTATAAGAAGAAGCTTTTCCGAAGGGTGAATACCAGCCATGTTTCCTCCCGGCGAAAGTTTGAAACAATTTACAGGAGAAAAGCTTTCCATGGAGGTCAAAATAAATTCACAGGAGGATTTGCTATAAACCGTCTTTTCATCACCGGAAAAATCAATCCACGTAACAGCGCCCGTATGTTTTATTTCCGCCACTGCCTTTTTCTGTTCTATATTCCATATCTGAACCTGCCAGTTTCCGAAGGCATTACCGATAGCAAGATATATTCCCGAAGGACTTAATTTAAATATATTTGCTGTATCTTGAATATTAATCCCTGAAGAAAATGGTGCTGCGCTCCACGGGGCATGATAGCATTCAATCTGGCACGTATTGCTCATATTTCCGCGATTCCAGCAAAGAAGAAACCCTTTACCTGAAGGGTCTTCGCACCATACGGGTCTTACAAAGAACTTATCTGTGACGGAACTCTCAAAAAGAAGAAACCCCTTATCCATGAGAAGTTGTTTTTCTTCAAGAATCTTTTCATCGACTTTTCTTTTCTTTTTATTTATCCGGCTCAAATCAGGGATATGAATAAAATTTTCCCACTCTTCAATATTATCTGTTTCTCCATCGGCAATGTATTCATAACCTGTACGTATATTGGGAATATGAAGAAGTTCAGCAACAAGAAGAAGTTTTTCCTGTCCCGGAAAGGGAGTATCTGAAGGCGAAAAAAGTATATTCTTTAATTTTTCAAAATCTTCTTCATTATACAGCAGATCTTTATAAAACTCAGGATTGCCTCGAAATTTCTTCTTATCTTTTTCCGGCAATTCCCCAAAATATTCAGGACAGGAACTATAACGGTCAAGTGATTTACCATCACGATAAAAATGATAATAAAAAACATCGTCGTCATGAGAAATGAGATGTAAAACAGGACATTTAATTTTTCTGGCTATAGATTTTGATATAGTCTCATCCTGTCCGTACCCTGCCGGATAAATAGTTATCCAGCCGCTTAAAGGAGGAGAAAGAAAAAAATTAATCTTTTTCTTTCTCTCGAGATTCTCTAAAATCTCTTTAACTGATGATATATCGTCTGTTTTTAGATGTACAGAACCATAAAAACTACCCATTTATAAAACCTCTCATCCATTGTGCAGAACCATAAAAACTACCCATTTATAAAACCTTTCATCCATATTTTATTTTCAAAAAGATTCGAGAAATGAAATATTTATTCCTTTAATTTCAGATAGGTATGTCAATTGAGAAAATTTATATACATAAAATGAGGTTTTTGATATAATTATAGTAATTACGTAATTTTTAAAACAATTGCAAAGAGAGGTAATTTATGGAAAAGCCCAATCCAACTGCAAGAATTTTTCTTTTAATAGTCGGTACCCCCATTGTTCTGGCCGGTGTCATTATATTAATCTATTTTGGATATAACCTGTATGTAAAACTTGGCGCCCTTTCGGAAGGAGAAAAAAATGTCATTTACATAAAGAGTGATACTATCGATAAGGGCAATGACAGAAAACTTGTTCTTATTACAGGAAAAGCAAATACTGATGAATTTTTAACAGATTCTATGTTCAGGATATCAATGAATGCCATAAAATTAAATAGAATTGCTGAAATGTATCAGTGGGAGGAAAAGGTGGTAGAAAGAACAGAAACAAAGCCAGGGAAACCATCATCATTCTCAAAATCAGTACCGACTGTAACTGTAAAGGTAAAAGATTATTTCTATTCTAAAGTATGGTCATCAGAAAGAATTAATTCAAGACTTTTCGCAAAGCCAGATGGCCACCAAAATCCGGATAAGGAGTATAACAGTAACCTGCAAACTGCCGGTAAAGTAACCATTGGAACTTTTATTATTCCCGATTCATTAAAAGAAAAGATGAACAGTTATGAATATTATAATCTCTCAGAACATACAT
>JBEHWO010000541.1:0-4330 GCA_040217695.1 Vulcanimicrobiota bacterium
AGTGAAACCTATACGAACTGGCTTCAGAGGCCTCTCACAAAGGAACAGATAGAATACGGCCTTGATGATGTCCGATATCTTCCTGCCGTATACAGGCATCTCACTGAAAAATTAAAAAGCCTGGGACGTTACGGCTGGGTAGAAGAAGAATTTCAGAAGCTGGAACAGGAAGAAAACTACAGGCCGAGAAATCTGGAAGACCGGGTTAAAATACCGGGTAACCTGAAAGGTAAGGCCCGTAATATATACAGTGAGCTTTATATGTGGCGGGAAAAAAAAGCAAGGGAACTGGACAGAATAAGGAAAGATGTAATTAAAGATGACGTAATTGTAAGCCTTGCAATAATCGCTCCTTCTTCTATAGAAGATTTGAGGTCTGTGCCCGGTATGTTTGCCGGAACTATAAAGAGGTATGGCTATGAAATTTTAAGAGTTATAGAAAAAGGAAAAAGATATAAGAAAATACTGAAAAGGGAAAAAAGCTGTAAATTACCGGACGGTCTTACCAGTCTGCTTACTGCTTTCATAAAGAAAAAAGGGGCTGAAAAAAATATGCCCCATGGAATTATTGCAAGACAGGATGATATAGAGAAATTTATTTACAATCATCTTTTTGAAATAGATTGTGAAACTCCTCTGCTCGGGGGATGGCGTAATAAACTGGTAGGCAAAGAGCTGATACAGATAATAGACGGAACTGTTACGGTAGGGTTTTCTCCGAAAAGAAAAAAAATTATTCTGCTGAAAAATAAAGAACGTGATGCGTTATAGACGTGACGCGTAACGCGTGGTTCGTGAATCGTGAGTGATAAACAGTGATGTGTAACCGGTCACTGATAACTGGTAACCGGTCACCGGTCACTCTTCACCGTGCTTCAAAATTATGATATAATTCACTGAAACATCTGGAAAGGACTAAATTTCCCCATGCAATCCATAATAAAATCAATACTTTATGACAGTGCCGACGTAAAGAAAAAGGTGGCAGAAAACCTCTCAGGTAAAATTGAAGAGATTGCTCTTGCTATAATAAAATCTATCAGACAGGGAGGGAAAGTCGTTTTATTCGGAAACGGAGGAAGTGCTGCAGATGCACAGCATATTCAGGGAGAACTTACCCACCAGCTGGATATAAAAAATAGAAAAGCCATACCCAGTATTGCCCTCAATACAAATTCATCTGTTCTTACAGCCATAGGCAATGACTGGGGATATGACAGAGTTTTCGAACGACAGATAGAAGCTTTTGTTCAACATAACGATGTAGTTATAGCTTTTTCTACAAGCGGAAATTCAATCAATATAATTAAAGGACTGATACAGGCAAAAAAAGAAGGAGCAACTACAGTGGCTTTCACCGGGAAAAACGGAGGAAAAATCAAAGATCTAGCAGATATTTCATTTATTGTACCTTCCGATAGCACACAGAGAATACAGGAAGCACATATTACGGTGGGACATATAATATGTAAATTAGTGGAAGATGAACTTTATTCGGTGAGTCGTGAGTAGTGAAAAGTGAGTAGTGGAAGGTGAATAGTGAAGGGGAAAATTTACGTGTGACGCATCACGACTCACGCATCACGCATCACGATAAAAAAAGGATGAATAACATATGGAAACAGACAAAATACTTGATAATTTTAAAAATAAAAATATACTTGTCATAGGAGATATAATGTTAGACAAATATATATACGGAGAGGTAGACAGAATATCTCCCGAAGCACCTGTCCAGGTAGTAAGCGTAAAAAAAGAAAAATATATACTGGGAGGTGCGGCGAATGTAGCAAACAATACGGCATCTCTGGGGGCGAGAACCAACATCTGCGGCGTAACAGGTGAGGATGAGGCTGGAAACATTCTTCTGTCATGCCTTCAGGAAAAACACATAAATGGCGATATGGTATTCAGTGATAAAGCTAAAAAGACCATACAGAAAATAAGGGTTGTAAGTCAGAGCCAGCAGCTAATCAGAATAGATTATGAAAATACTAAATATATATCAGAAGATACAGCGGGCAAAATTATTGAACAGTTAAAGAAAAAAATACATAAGTACGATGTTATAATACTATCTGATTATGCCAAAGGAACTATCACCGGAGAAATTGCTGACTTTATAATCACGGGTTCAAATAAAAAGGTTATCATAGATCCGAAGCCGAAACATAAGGAGTTCTATAAAGGAGCATATTTGATTACACCGAACCTGAAAGAAGCAGTTGAGATGACAGGTATTTATGAGGAAACTGAAGACACAATATATATAATAGGTCATAAATTGATGGAAGAAATGAATTCTCATATATTGATTACCTGCGGAGCACAGGGAATGTATTTATTTAAAAAAGACGGTGAATTTTACAAACTTCCCACAAAAGCAAGAGAGGTATATGACGTTACAGGTGCAGGAGATACTGTAATTGCCACGATTGCCACTGTAATAGCTTCGGGAGGAACCATGAAAGAAGCGTCATATATTGCCAATTATGCCGCAGGTATTGTTGTCGGTAAAGCAGGAACTGCCACAACTACCGTAGAGGAAATAAAAAGAGAAATAAACTATGACCGGAGCAATATTTCTTGATAGAGACGGTACTATAAATATTGATAAGAACTATGTTCATAAAATAGAAGACTGGGAATTCTTACCTCATGCTATTAAAGGATTACAGATACTTTCTCTGAGAGGGTATAAACTTGTAATAATAACAAATCAGTCAGGCATAGGAAGAGGTTATTACACCTGCCATGATATGGAAAAGCTCCACAGTAATGTCATATCTTTACTGAAAAAAAACAGTATTGACATTGCCGGTATTTATTTCTGCCCCCATAAACCATCGGACCATTGCAGTTGCAGAAAACCTGAAACAGAACTTTTAAAGAAAGCTGCAACAGATCTGAATATTAATATCGCAGAAAGTTATTTTATAGGTGACAAAACATGTGATATAAAAATGGGCAGAGACGGCGGCTGTAAAACTATAATGGTTCAGACAGGAAAAGGCGGTAAAGACGGAGAATATGAAGTGGTACCGAATTTTATTGTAAGTGATTTATACCAGGCGGCGAAATTGATAGTGAGTCTTGAAAAGTGAAAAGTGAGTAGTGAGCAGTTACCAGTGAGCAGTTCTATTACCATGCAAATATCACGCGTCACGCGTCACGCGTCACGATTATAACGCATATATGATAAATTTTAACAACATAAAAACATACAGTATAAAAGAGAGAAAAAACAAAGTATCTCTTAAAGATTTTATAAGAGTTGGTAATGATATTGTTCTTATGGACAGTAAAGAACTAAAAATTCTGGCCCGTAAGATTAGAGAGGCATGGAAAAATAAAAAACAGGTTATCTTTATGATGGGAGGCCATATAGTAAAGGTAGGTTGCACTCCGTTACTTATAGATTTAATAAAAAAAGGCATAATAACCCATATTGCCGTAAACGGAAGTTTTTCCATCCATGATTTTGAAATTGCCCTTACAGGGGAAACATCGGAAGATGTTGCAGTAAACATAGAAGACGGCTCCTTTGGCATGGCAGAAGAAACAGGGAGCATGATGAATAAAGCAATAAAAGAAGGCTCTCTCGAAAACATAGGATTTGGAGAGTCAATAGGAAGATTGACAGGTAATCTGCCTTTCAGAGAAGAAAGTCTCATATATCATGCCTGGAAATTAAAAGTTCCCGTAACAGTACATACATCCATAGGAGCAGAGATAATATATCAACATCCTTCATGTGACGGCGGGGCTATGGGAAAAACATCGTACCATGATTTCAAAGTTCTTACCGATTCCATAAGTAAACTCGAAGGAGGAGTAGTGGTAAATATAGGCTCTGCCGTAATCATGCCGGAGGTATTTCTCAAATCTTTTACAATAGCCAGAAATCTTGGCTTTGAAATAAAAAAATTTACTGCTGCCAATATGGATATGCTCAAACATTACAGACCCACAGTAAATGTTCTGGAAAGACCTACTTCAATGGGCGGAATATCCCTGGAAATAATGGGCCGCCATGAAAAAACTATACCTTCTCTGCATAAACTCATAATGCGTGATGCGTGATGGGCGTTTAATAAAACGCCCCTGCTCACGACTCACGATTATAACATTTTCTGTAATATAACAGACATAACCGGAGCTATCACAGGTAGATTGAGAATGCGTTCCTCCCGTAACGCGTTACGCGTTACGACTTTCATAATAAAACAGGAGAAATTACCATGCCAGAAGATAAACCAGAGGATTCTTTAAACAGTACCGATATAAAATTCAAAAAACCAGAAGAAAAGGAACATTTAAAAAGTACCGA
>JBEHWO010000542.1:0-4301 GCA_040217695.1 Vulcanimicrobiota bacterium
TTATCAGAAAAAAAAAAATCAATTAATACAAAACAATATGTTGAACAAATAAATTTATAGTTACTTTCCTGGTTGACCGACAAATCTCTAAAATGTCAGAACCAGGATTTACAGGATTATAAGATTAATAGGATTTTATAACCAATAGTATCTCGCATTAATCTTTTATAAAACATAGATTTTAAGAAATAATTTTAGAAGAGACTGTTTTTTAGATATAATAAAAGACAGTTTTGAACAATTGGTCATAGAATTTATAAATTATATTATGAAGATTGATAAAATTTGTCAGTCAACCAGGAAATACTCTATAATTATTACACTTTTCTCAAATTATTTGTAAACAAATCCTTTATATTACTGTAATCTTCCCCTGATGAACGGGAAAAAATCACATTTTTAAGATATTTACCTGCTATGTGCGATACTTCTTCAACTTCATGGTAATCAGGCTCACGGAAAGGCAATCCCTTTACTTTCATATAACCTATAACACGGTAGGGAATATTTTCATCTACAGTGGCAATAAATCTGGCTATTTTTTCTATTTCTTCTTTTTCGATAAGTCCCGGAATATAAACAGAGGAAGAAGATAGTTCTATACCTGATTTACCGGCCATTTTAAAGTTATTAAGACACTGCCTGACAGATCTGCCTGTATATTTTTCATGTAACTCTTCGGTAACTGCTTTTATTGACATAGATATATTGGTTATACCCTCCATAGATGGCATTATATAACCATTTGTATTGAGTCTTATCTTACATCCGAATTTACCGGAAAGAACTGCCGGCAGTTGATTGAATTCCTCATTTTCCACAGGATCTCCGCTTAATATATAAATGTTTTCCGGTTTAACAGGCTCTAATATATCAAGAACTTCTGTTATATTCAGTAATTTTAATTCCCTGAAATTTACCTTTCCGTATATCTGCTTCCAGTAACAGCACATACATTTGAAATTACATCCGATAAAATATAAAGAACAGGATTTTATACCGGGATTATAAGTTATACGATGGATATTCATACTGTACCCCTCCTTAATTTTATTTACTGACCTGAGCATAAGCATTTAACAAACGTTTTCCTCCCGTCACGCGTTATGCGTCATGAGAGCATATATATATCATTTATGCTTACCTCAGTATATACCATGTCATTAAATCGGCATGAGGCCTGACTTTTTGAAAATTTACATTTTTTACGTAATTCTGCCATACATAAATTACCACAGGAGAACGAAAAAAAGTGCATGGCTGCTCCTGATTTATAATTTTATGAAATTTATGACACAGTTCTATCTGTTTTTCATTATCAAAAGTAACCATGAGCTCTTCAATGATTTTATCCGCTTCTTCGTTACGAAAACCGACTTTGTTTGAACTTTTTATCATGGCCTGCGACGAATGCCACGTTTCATAAAGGTCCGGCTCCCATTTTATTGTACAGTTACCCGTAAAAGCATCAAAGTCTCTGTCATCTATTTTTTTCTGCATAATCGAACGGTCGAGTTTCTGCACATTCATTTTTATTCCAATCTTCAGAAGATTTTCCCTGTATATATCTGCTGTGGCAATCCACTCGGGGTTTCGTCCGAAAAGAAGCAGAGTAAATTCAAATTTTCTCAATATTCCGTCCCTTTCTTTTTCCAGAATACCGTCACCATTTTTATCTTCCCATCCCGCTTCTGACAGAAGTTTTTTTGCTTTATGAAGGTCAAACTCAAAAGGCTTTATTGTTTGAGCATAATAAGGGCTGTCCGGATAAAAAGGACCGCTTATTAATTTGCCGAGACCGAGAAAGACACTTTCGAGTATTTCCTTACCATTAAAGGCATAAGACATGGCCTGACGGACTTTTTTATCGAAAAATAGAGGCTTATTCATATTCCATCCTATATATGAGTAAGAATAATATAGAAATTCATGATAATTAATCTGGCCGTTTTTAAAAGGCGAATTCTCTTTCCCCTGAAGTATCTCTTCCCTGTACCGGGCAGGTGTAATAACAACAAAATCAAGTTCCCTGTTCTTTAATTTCCGAATATGACTCAGCCGGTCTTCATATATAAGCCAGTTTATTTCTTTAATGGCAGGCTTTTCTCCGAAGTAATCTTCATTTCTTTTTAATTTTATTATTGCCCCCGGTTCATAAGAAACAAATTCATAGGGGCCACATCCGATGAACTTTCTGTTATACCAGTGGCGGTTGAAATTTAATCCCAGTGTTTCTTCCGGGAATGCTTTACCATGTTCATCAAAACCATATATAAATTTCGGCACAGGAGTAAAACTCAGAGTATTGCTCAAATTACTGAAGAGTTTCTTTTTCCATTTAAATATTACAGTATAATCATCTATAACATCACATGAGGAAAAATATTGAAAATTATTACCGGCTGTTTCTACGGCCGGGTTCAGAATGAGATCGACAGTGAATTTAACATCCTGTGCCGTGACATAATGTTCTCCTTTAAGCCACTTATATTCAGGTTTAGACAGGTTAACAGAAGGTTTTTGCCACGTGACTCCTTTTCTCAGGTGAATAATATATGCTTTATAATCATCTGTAATTTCCACACTTTCAGCCAGTGCAGGTTTCCAGAGAGAAGGGTCATCTCTATGCCTCCCGGCAAAAGGAAGGAGGCAGTAATGGTGAATAGAGTCATACACATCCGGGACATTTACAGTAAGGGGATTCAGATCCTTCGGATCGGGGCCGAAATATCTTGTAATGGTGCAGTCAGTTTTTATTTTGTCAGGAGCAACGGCAAAATCTTTTTCTTCAACAAGATAATTCTTTATATCCTCTGTGCAGCTTTCCCCGGAATGGTTAAAAAATTCCTTTATTTCTTCTATAAGTCCGGCTGTTTCACCGGTTGAATCCAGAACAAGGTTTAATTTTCGGTCATTTGCTATAAAGGCTTTTTCCAGATTATCTATCTTCAGAATATTTACCACTGATAACATAAATAATAATAGAAAGAAGCTTATCTTTATTATGTCTAAAGTAAAATTATTTCTATTCATAGCCGCATAATATTATTAATTTTAAAATTATGATACTTTTAGTATCACTTTTTTATAAAATTATAATACCAGCGACAGGAATATACAAGAAAATTTTTTAGCAAAAGGTCCGGGGAAGGATCTGTCTATATCTTTTACTGAGGTGAGCATAAATAGTTCTCGTAACGCGTGACGCGAGGAAGACCTTTATTACATGCTTATGGCCAGGTCGATAAATCACCCGGCACAGAGCCGGTAAATTTTATAGCACAAATGTAAGATTATATACAGTTTACATTTTATCAGAAAAAAAAATCAATTAATACAAAACATAATTTTATGTGTATTTCATAACTTATTAAAATTTAAGTGAATCGTGAACAGTAAAGACAATCTTCCACTCACGATTCACGACTCACGGTAATTACTCTGGAACTATTTCGTTAAAATTGCTTTTAGAAGAATCTATTGAAAATAAAAAAACATCGTGATAACATGATAAAAGAGGCTGTGTTTATTTACCAAAACACGAATTATACCGGATGAAACAGGAGATAGATTATAATGAAATCCGATGATACAAAAATTGCTCATGCCAATTATGATATAGTCTTTAAATCCCTTACAGGTTTATTTAAAGACCAGACTCTGGAATTCTACGGACTTAAAACTGCTCCTATAGTATGTGCAGAACTGGCAGAATTACCACAGATACAGATTGATGAAAGACGTATGGATTTTGTCTTTTACCTCTCTGACGATTCCTACATGCATCTGGAATTTCAGACAACAGTAAAAGAAGATGACCTCTTAAGATTTAAGCTCTACGATACCCTTCTTTACGAACAGAAAAGAAAACCTGTTCGCACTGCTGTTATATATGGAGCAGGTATTAACAGCGCTCCAGTTTTTCTGGATCATGGTTCTATAAAATATATTGTAGAGCCTGTCTTTATGGGTAATTATGACGGCGATGCAATATATAATGAACTGGCGCAAAAAATTAATAGCGGTCTTCGATTAACAATACAGGACAAATTAAATCTCATTTTTCTTCCTCTTATGAAAAATTCTGTAGATAAATCCAGAAGAGCTATAGATTCTATAGAATTGGCTCAGAAAGTGGAAGATAAAAACGAACAGATCTTCTTAGAGCCTATCCGAAAAGTCATCAAATACCTTCCGGTGGGTGAGACTCTTCCGAAAAATCTATAATCCTTGTGCAAAACAACCTGTTATTACAGACTGCTGCGATATTACATTTATTTAATTTACAAATTACTGTTAAT
>JBEHWO010000543.1:0-4294 GCA_040217695.1 Vulcanimicrobiota bacterium
CTTTTGCTTCTTTTCCCGCTTCAACCAGCCATTTATCTATACAATCAAAATCTCCTTCGTTAATAAGACCGGCTTTAACGGCAGATTTACCTGCAAGGGAAGCAAAAATTCTGTCATTCACTGTTACATAACTGTTCCAGGAACCTTTGAATTTCTCCAGAATTTTTTCTGCATCAATTTTTTCTTTCTTTTTCCCCGATAGCCGGTAAAGTTCAAAAAATACGTTTGAAGCCAGTGCAAGTGAAAGACCTGAAAGGTTATCCATATTGTTTTTGATGAAATAAACGGCTTTTTCTAACTGCGGTTTATAGTTTCCGGCTTTATTCGTATGACCTTCATTTATAAAAGCAAGTATGCCGAAACATGTTGAAACCAGTCTTTTTGAGATTTCTTCATCCTTACTCCATGAACCTTCTGCAGTCTGATTTCTTGCAAGATATTTCAATGTGAGATTAAGTCTTTCGTCTATATTCATGACAGAAATTTTCTCCGAACGTTCGGTTTCCTCACATTCTTTCCCGGGAAATTGAGTATCATAACAGGAAATATCTTCTTCGAATACAGGAGATGGCGAAAGTTCGTCAGATAGAAATACACTGCCCGGTTCCTCTGAAGAAACATCTTCAAAACAGAGTTCTTCCGACATATCGTATTCAGCTTTTTCGAAGGCAATATCCGTATCAGCTTCGAAAGAATTCTTTGTGTCCAGGCCGTCATATTTTGTAGAATCATCCGAAATACTCTGTTTCTTCATCAAACCCTTCGGAGGAGGCGGTGCCGGCACAGGTGAAGAAGCAGGAGGCGGAGGCGCCTCAGGTGGCAAACATTCAGGTTCACACTCTTCGCAGAACTTATCCATGGAAAAAGAGAGCCCCGCTGAATCTATAACGGAACCGGCACACAGTTCAAAAGAATCTAAAGATAAATCATCGCTATCCGGTATAGGGGACATGGTCATTGACTGGAATGAAGGGTAAGGCACCTGCATCAGAACAGGTGTGACAGAAGACTCATATCCTTCCGGCGCCATAAGGGGAACATCCACTCTTATTATTTCTTTCTTTTCTCTTTCTATGTCGTATTTTTCCACTGCCACAAGTGATGTATAGGGGCTCATAAGATGATATTTCATGGAAAGTCCTATTACTTCATCTCTTATAGAATGGGTTTCCTGCGGATATTCTCTGAGTCTTCCGAGCAGATGGTCGATTCGTTTCCTGGCCCAGATGGTTTCAATGGCACGATTTTTATCATGTTTTTCGGGAAGTTCCATAGAAAATTCCGCAGAAAATTCTCCCTGACCTGTTCTTCCCTTAAGAATAGCTTTTGTATGACCGGCAGAATGGAAACGGCCAAACAGTTGAAGTACCTGGCCGAAATATACATCAGGCACAGGAAGAGGATAGACATCTGTTACAGAAGCATTTTCCCATTCAAGGGAAATATCACCCAGTACAGGGAAAGCAGCCTGATTGGCAAATTTCTGAATGGCTTCTTCTATATCTTCATTCTCTAAAAGATAGTTTACCGTTCCTCTCCCTATTTCTGCCATTTTATCCAGTAAATATCTGTTTACGGAAGAACCTATGCCGAAGGTGAAAATCCTTGCTTTACCCAGGATTTTTTCCACTTCCTTTATTACCTGATCTTCATTGCCGACGGCACCGTCGGTGAGGAAGATTATCTGCCTTAAATACTCTTTATTTACCGGCATACGGAGAGCACAGTCCATAGCAAGCAGTATTTCAGTCCATCCCCTTGCAGATGTGGCATTTACGAAATCATCTGCTTTTTTTAGATTTTCATCATTAAATGCAAGAGAGGTGTCAGACAAAACTTCAAGCTGATCATCAAAATTAATAATGGCAAACATATCTCCCTGTCTCAGGGTACGAAGACATGCTTTAAGGGCTTTTTTAGCCTGTTCCATAGGACTTCCCTCCATGGAACCCGATCTGTCCAGAACAAATATTATCTCTCTTTTTAACATTTCTTCAGGGCCATAATCTATTTTCGGCGTCAGATGGAACATAAAGGTTCCTGTTTTGCCTTCTTCTCTGTAGAAAGTAAAAGTCTCTTCGACTTTTTCTCCGTCAGATGAATATTTCAGTACAAAATCTCTATTCGGGATTTCTCCTTCTTTAGCAAGCTGTATTTTTCGTATCTGTTCACTTTTTTCCTCTATATAAAGCAGATGTGTGGGAGATGAAACTTCTCCTATTGTAAAACCTGCATCTAAATCTATGAAGATATTTATTTCTCTGGTTCTGTCAGGTGATTGAAAGGTCGGAGATATTCTTTCCCTGTCCGTAACACTCTGAGGATTATATCTCGGAGTTACTGTCATGGGAAAGACAAATTTATATTCTCCGTCTTCATAGGCAATTGTTTCATAATACTCAAGTGTAACAAGTATTTCCTGGCCCGGCTCAATATTTGCCACAGACATGGTGAACAGATTCGGTCTTTCCTGTTCCAGAAGGGCTCCCTGTTTCATTTCATTTTTTGCCTGTTCGTAAACCCTTTTTGCTTCTTCTTTTTCTTTTATCTCTGATTTTATGGTTCTTTCATTTATTTTTATTTCCAGAGAGTGGACCGCACTTTCGGAAGGCAGAGGAAATATATAGACTGCTTCAATATTTTTATCCAGGTCATTATGAAATTTCTGTATGATTTTTACATCTGCCACCATGCCTGTAATGGAAGTCCTGAGTTCCGTAAAGGTAAGAGGCAGCGGAAACTCTTCGACTCCGACAGGCAGCATGGTACCTTCTGTGATTTTTCTTCCTTTATAAAAAATTTCGTCCATTTTTTATATCTCCTTAATTTATATGAGAATCGTAACGCGTAACGCGTGACGCGTGACGCGAGGATAATAGCCGTTCTAATAATTTGCCAGGGTTATTTCTTTATAGTCCCTTAGTGAATAGTGAGTAGTGTCCTATTCTTTTCACTTTTCACTAAATCATTCGAATAATAATACTGACGGAATAATATCGGGATAAGACATCCTGAGAAGCTCATAACCGATTCCGGAATTACCATGGAAAAATCCTGTGTCAAAAAATCCTTCTATACCGCACCTGAAGCCTCCTGTTTCTTTCGCCAGTGTTACTATCTGGCCTGCTTTAAATAAAGCTTTTTCTTTTAAATCCGGTCTGTTGAGTTTTAAACCTGCAGTAAGTAATATATCGGCTCTTCCCATATTACCGCAGCAGAGATGATCTTTTTCTATAACGGGGCAGTTTATTGTTGTATTTATTGCCCTCTCTATATCTTTTCTTATATCTTCACTGTCCAGTACACAGAGTCCTCCGATTCTTCCGAGAGCTATGCCGGGCGCTCCGTGGCACCAGGAAATCATAAATTTTTCAGACTTATCTTCAGTGAACCTCAGATCAACCCAGTTACCGATTTTTTCACGAAAAAGCGTATTTTCATATGCTATGGCCTCGACTGCCGCATCTATACAGGCTTTTTTATTCAGAAAAGAGTAAAGCCTGAGTAATGAATAAGCTATACCTGCCGCGCCATGAGAGAAACCTGCCAGTAATTTATTTTCTACCGTAGCCCATGCTCTGTATCCCGATTTACTTTCTTTTCTGTTTTCAATCAGATAGTCTCCACACTTTTCTGCTATGTGTAAAATTTCTTTATCCTCTGTTACAGTATAGAGTTTCAGTAATCCGAGAATAGCACCGGCCAGCCCTCCAATAATATCAAAATGTCTCTCATGTTCTATAACTTCATCTGTTATAAGGAGAGCAGTTTTCTTTGCATATTCCAGAACAGGAGGCATGGCAAGGAAATTACTTATAGATGTAAGGGAGTAAACTATTGATCCGAGTCCCATTGCGCCTCCTGTACCTGCTTCTTTTATTATTGTATCAGGAGAATCTTCTATGTCAAGGAAAAGAGGTTTTAATGATGATAGAACGGTTTCTTTTAATCTACCTTTACCTTCGACATGTTCAAGAGCAGATAAAAAGAGGGCCACTCCGCATATACCGCTGTAAAGTCCATAGCCGAGAGGCTGTAATTGAGCCCTGTCCAGTGAAGGTATATATTCATTGCCGACCCACGTAATTCCGATATCATCAAAATGAATGGCACTTTCTTCGATATTTTTTACAATATCCAGGGAATAATCTAAAAATTTCTCTACAGGCACAGGTAAAATATCACTTTCTTTAACAGTTTCAGATGTGGAAATATTTGTTGCATATAAGGAACTCTTTATTAAAGCAGTCTGTCTCTTTAAATCTTCACAGTCAAGTTTTTTCAGACACGATAT
>JBEHWO010000544.1:0-4292 GCA_040217695.1 Vulcanimicrobiota bacterium
CTATAGAACCGGGAATGGCAAACACTTCACGTCCCTGTTCAAGGGCAGAGTTTACAGTATGGAAAGTGCCGCTGTTTTCTCTTGCCTGTACAACCAGTACTCCCCTGGAAAGTCCGCTGATAATCCTGTTGCGCTTTGGGAAATTACCGGCTAAAGGTTCAGTACCGAGAGGAAACTCGGAAATTACCGCTCCATTTGCAGCAATCATATCCATTAATTCATAATTTTCCGGCGGATAGGCTATATCAAGTCCGCATCCGGTAACTGCTATAGTTCTGCCGTGAGCGCTTAATGCTCCTTTATGAGCAATAGTATCGATACCTCTTGCCATACCGCTTACTATCGTAAAATTAAAAGAAGCCAGTTTTTTACACATATCAAAAGCGACAGTTTTACCATAATGGTCGGGGGTTCTGGTTCCGATAACTGCTACGGAATTTTTATCTTTATCGGTAAAGTTTCCTTTTACGTAAAGAACCAGAGGCGGATCAGGTATCTCTTTTAAGAGAGAAGGATAAGATTTGTCTGACAGACTTATTACAGATATACCTCTTTTGTTCAGTTTTTCTATCTCCTCCTGTGCTTCCTTAAAGAGTCTGTCTTTTTCTTTTATAGAACAGACTATGGTAGAGCCGATGCCTTTTACGGCTCCTATATCAGAGGGTGAAGCATCGAAAATATTACGGGGAGAAAGAAAAACTTCAAGTAATTTCCTGCTTTTCAGAATTCCAAGATTGGAAACATTTGTCAATGCTAACCAGTAAACAAGTTCATCCATAATATTCTTATTAAAACCAGGGTAAACCTCTTTAATGTAAACTTATCCGTTACAGATAAGCCCGTAAAATCTTAATAATTACTGACCTGAGTATAAGGATGTAATAAACGTTCTCCTTACCGTCACGCGTTATCCGTTACGAAAGCATATATTGTATTATTTATGCTTACCTCAGTAAATAGTCCACCGGAATTTCATATTATACTTCAAGAGATTTCCCTTGTCAACTCAATTTTATCCATCCTTCGTCACAATTTAACAAGACATTATCCCCTGTTTTTATTATTTTAGTGGCTCCTGCGATGCCGCTTATACCGGGTATATTATATTCTCTTGCCAGAATAGCGGCATGAGAAAGAACACCTCCTGTTTCCGAAACCATTCCTCCTGCAAGAGGAAAAACTACAGACCAGCATGGTTCACACCCGGGAACAACAAGAATTTCACCTTCCCGGAAACGGCACATTTCTTCAGGTCCTTTAATCACCCTGGCAGTCCCGCTCACAATGCCTCTGTGCAATATTTCTCCTTTAATCTTCATTCCATAAAGCCTGTCCATTAAAACCTGCTTTACTTCTTTCGGTATTGAACCGGTAAATTCATCGGGGAAAACTGCGTCAATTAAATCTTCATATTCTTTCTTTACATATTTTACGTGGTCAAGCCAGTATTGTTCATAACAGGTCAGATCATCTAAAACCTCTATTTCTTTTACTGTTAAAAAGAATATCTCTTCTTTATCCTGCAAAAAACCTTTTTCTACAAGGGCGGAGCCCATATTTAAAAATAATTTCCTGAGACCTTCCGTTAAAAGTAACGTATATTTTCTGTGTGCCTCTCTCTCATCAGAAAGATAGACAAGTCTTCGAAGAAGTTCATTAAAATGCTCTGTCATAAGAGAATGGCAGTAATATTTTTCATAACTCTTCTTAATTTCTTCTATCATCTTTTTATCTTCTAATATCTTATCTTCGATTCTATTACGTTCCCGGGCACATTTAAAATCTTCCTGTTCCATAGCTCTGAGCATGCAGAGCACATATCTGTTATCTTCCCTGTATCTTTTTCGGGACAATTCCAGAGGCATATCTGTCCAGTGACCGTATCTATCGATAAAATTTCTCAAATTTTCAGATACATGTTCCGTATATTTGCCTGCGTCTGATATCAGTTCCAGCAAATCTTTATTAAAACTATAATTCTCAAGATTTATATCCATAGGTTTAAAATCCTGAAAAAATGTCTTATATGACGACATTTCATCGGGGATGAGTGATTTGTAATAATCATTAAAGATCTGATAGATATAACCTGTATAAAATGTAAGATCTTCCATGTACATAATATCTTTTATCTTCAGAAATACATCCCGGGGAACATAGTTTTCTTCTATCATGGCAAGCAAATCTGTTACTTTTTTCCTGTATTCTTCCAGTCTTAAAGGTAGCTCTGACAGCATAGTCCATATAGATTGGAAATAAGACTGAAACAATTCTGTATCATATAAATTTCTCCACATATGGCTGTAAATATATTCATTAATATATATTCTGCCTTTATGGTGTAAAACGAGAGAACCATCCGGTTTTTTCACACCAAGTTCTTCATGAAAAGAAACAAGTCTTTCTTCAAGGTAATTACCAAAGAAATCTGCAGAAAGGGGAGTTAACACAGCCGGCATAAAATCAATCACAGGAATTCTTGACCATTTCCCTGAAGAGGTTACAGGTCTTGCCTGAAGGATATAGACCTGCCCCTTATAATAAGCCCATTCAATATCCTGAGGACAGGAAAAGAGATTCTGAACAGCATCGGACAGATTAATAAGATCATCAATCAATTGCTCAGGTACTGTAATATCACCTTCCGTTATTTCTCCTGATTTTTTATCTATAACCATCATAAATGGCATATTCTTCCCAGACACCAGTTCATCCAGTCTGTTAAAAGTCAGATTTATTACCATTTCATCATGGCCTGTCACGGGGTTACAGGTGAATATAACACCTGACACTTCCGGTATAATCTGTTCCTGCACCATAACAGCCATGTTCACTCTGTGAGTAATATGTCTTTCTTCCCTGTAAGCAAAAGCTTCTTCTGACCAGAGAGAAGACCAGACATCTTTGATTGCTTCCGTTATATCCTGAGGTGATGACTTAATATTCAGAAATGATTTATATATGCCTGCAAAAGAATAATTACGGCCATCTTCCATGGTACATGAAGAACGTACAGCAAAGGTTCCATCACAGGAGGAGATTAAATCCCGGATTTCATCCGTAAAATCAATGGGAAACTTATATTCTGCTATAAAAGATCTGATAAATGGAAGTTTCTTCTTTTGCTCTACCGGAGGGAGTAAATAAAAATCGGCTAAATATTCCCGGAGAGCTTCCTCATAAATTCTGCCGGAGAGACAGAATCCTTCAGGAACAGCAAAGTTTTTTTTCTTTAACCTGGAAAGATTAAAAGCTTTTCCGCCGGAAAAAGAATCTATGTCATGGAAATGTGTAAAATATTTCATACAATATCAAATATGGTTAGTTTCATAAAACTCAATAAACCTCATAATGCGTGATGCGATGGGATATAAACCCGTCACGCGTTACGCGTCACGATAAAATTATAATAATTTATAAAATACACTATATTTATCTTCACTTCAATAATATAATACTCTGAAAACATAATAATTACCATATAAAAATTAAATAAAATTTTCAATTGACCATGATTTATTATTATGATAAAATGAGGAGTCAAATTTATAATAAACGGCTGTAGCCGTATGAATACAACGAATTATGAGAATATTCCCCGCGTCACGTGTCACACGTCACGGGTCACGATTTTCAATATAAATTCTCTGAGGAGTACCTCTCTGTGAAGCTGGGTATAAAAATTATTAGAGTGCTGGTTGGTTTATATCATTTCATAATAGCTTTAGTCAGTTTTTTCATCGGCTTTTCCTATCACAAAAACGGTAAACTGGATCTTGCCATAGAAAAGTATAAAATAGCAGTTGAAAAACATAAAAAGATCCTTGGATTAATACCTACCCACATTGAATTCCCTACAGTCCATATACAGCTCGGGAAAATATACATGTATCAGAATAAAATCGACGATGCAATAAATGAATTTAAAAAAGCCATATCAATAAATAACAGGGATCCATATTTTCATGTATGTCTCGGTCTGGCCTATGAAAAACACGGGCAGACCTCATATGCAATTGAAGAATATAAAAATGCTCTTTTCATAGAACCTGAAGATTCATATATCCATAATAACCTGGGACTGGCCTATTATAACCAGGGAGAAATAAATATGGCAGTAGAGGAATATAAAAAAGCCCTTGACAATCCATCCTATACCACTCCGGAATTTGCCCATAACAACCTGGGCCTGGCCTATTACAATCTTGGCAAATACGATCTTGCCATAAAAGAATATGAGAAAGCTCTCAGTTTTTCTCCCGATAATCCTGTCATATATTATAATATAGCTG
>JBEHWO010000545.1:0-4291 GCA_040217695.1 Vulcanimicrobiota bacterium
TGAGATATTCAGAAAAAAAAGAGATAAAGCCATAATGGAATTATTTTACGCTACAGGCCTCAGAATAAGTGAACTGGCAGGTCTTAAAATGTGGCAGATAAATTTCGAGACATCTTCGGCAAGAGTGATAGGAAAAGGCAATAAAGAAAGAATTGTTTTTATCAATGATGTTGCAATAGAAGCAGTAAAAGAATATATGCTTGTAAGGCCTGGAGATACGGAATCAGAGAATCTTTTTATAAGCCAGAAAGGTGGTGCTATGACAGTAAGAGCCATACAGCATATGTTTTCCAAATATGTGAAAAAATCTGCTCTTCCCTGGTCTTCTCCTCATGCTATGAGGCATTCCTTTGCCACTCATATGCTTGAAGGAGGCGCGGATCTGGTAACAATAAAAGAACTACTAGGCCATGCAAGTCTTGCCACTACTCAGATATATCTGGATGTGTCTCAGAAAAGACTGGAAAAAGTTTATAAAGAGGCCCATCCGAGAGCAAAAGAAGATATTTCAGAGATAAATATGCCGGAAGAAAAATTGAATAAATAAAATTATTTAGAAAATATCAAACTTTATCCGAACATAATAGACTTGATATATTATACGATATATGTTAAAATTGAAATATATAAAAAAAATTGATAAAATTATAAAACTTGCCAATAGAAGTAGTTATAATTTTATAGAGAGCAGGTTTTTTCATGCGAGGTCCCAAACTATGGAAGGAATCTTTTGAGATAGAAAAAGTGGAATTTGACGAAGGAAGAAAATATTATGATAAATTATTAGAAGATAATCCCGGTAATATAGAATCGTGGGTTTATAAGGGAGATACGTTTTTTCAACAGAATAACTATGAAGAAGCAGTAAAATGCTATAGTATGGTATTGACTATTGAACCGAACTGTGCAGATGCAAGGAAAAAGTATAAAAGAGCCATTGAAGCATATACCTTCAATCCTGCAATGTCCTTTATACCTGAAGGTAATTTTCAAATGGGCAGTAACAAGGGATATGCAAATGAAATACCGGTCCATAATGTGCAGCTCAGTTCTTTTTATATGAGTAAATATGAAATAACCAATGCAGAATACTGTATATTTTTGAATTCTCAGGGAAATCAGACTGCCGGTAAAAATACATGGATAAATATAGCTAACAGTAATTACTGTGGTATAATCTCTGTACCTGGCCCTGAAAAATTTCAGGTAAAGGAAGGTTATGAATTCCGACCTGTAGTATATGTGAACTGGTACGGAGCCGTGGCATATTGCAAATGGCTGAATGAAGCACAGGGATTGAATAAAGAAACAGAAGATTATCTTCATATAGCCAGAGAAGGTTACCGTCTTCCTACCGAGGCTGAGTGGGAATATGCCTGTCGTGCAGGTACAGATACTGATTATTACTGGGGAAATACTATGGATGATAATTTTTGTTGCTGTAATGATTGTACAAAAAATCATCAGGATGTATATTCAAAACTGCCAAATAAATTTGACATTTACGGTTTGAGCGGTAATATATGGGAATGGTGCTGGGACTGGTATGGAGAATATACTTCTTCCTCCAAGGTTAATCCTGAAGGGCCTTCTACAGGAACCACTAAAGTAAGGCGGGGCGGTAGCTGGTGCAGTACGGCAGATCTATGTCGTTCCTCTTTTCGTAGCAGCGCATCTCCGGCCGTCTATGGTTTCGGTATGGGATTTCGCATTGTAAAAACATAAAAGCGTACATGAAGCTATCAATAGAATTTCTAGCGATATCTCTAAAAACATATTGAAAATATATAGTTTTCTGATATAATAATTTTATAAAAATTTAACTGAAAATAGAAAGATTATCTATGAAAAAGGCTTTTTTGTCAATATTATTAATTTCCTTATTATTTATCTTTATTCCGGGATGCAGCCAGAAGACAACATCACAGATTACTCCGACACCTTCGACTTCTGCTTCTTTAAAACCACTCGATAGCGGCAGACGGACGGCAGTAGAAATGGCTTTAAGCCAGGATCCGGAACTTGCTTCCTTTAAGTTAAAGGTAGAAGTAGTTAATTATGATGTTACCCTGAAAGGACATGTTGAAACAGATGAACAAAAACTGAGGGCAGAAAAGATTGCTTATACAGTAAAGGATGTTAAAAGTGTAACCAATCAAATACAGGTAATAGCTCCTTAGATTTTGACTGTAACTCTGTTATAGATTTCATCCAGTTCAATGGCTTTAAAATTCATATCTACAGGTATGGGAAGTATTTTTGCAGTATCGACTATAAAAGCTGTTCCTTCATGTTCTATGAATTTTAGAGCTAATTTTTTTGACATAATATCCATTACAAAAGATAAGCCAAATCCCGGGACAGGTATAAAATTAAGAACCTGAACTTTTTCTACGTTTATTTTAATTTTCTTTCTGTCTTCCAGTAACTGAATACCTATGACAGTTAAAAAAGGTACTGTAAATACCTTTTTACCCTTGCCAGTCACATGGATTTTTCCGTTTTTTACATTTACCTGCACTTCCTGTATTTCAGGTATTTCTAACAGTTCTCTGTGATGTTGCAGGAGGCGATTTACGATAGTCATAGAAAAATGAGCTACCATGTTACATATTTGAGGAGGACATTCTTTAATTTTATCTATAACAGACGCAGGATATTTGAATTCATATTGAATTGCAGGCACCAGTATTTCTGCATGTTCAACCTTCATTGCATCTTTTACTTCGAAATTTTCAACTTCTATTTTTATATTATCCGTTATTATGAGTTCTCTATCAGGCATTATATTGTTTATAAAAAATTTATATTTTCCAAGAGAAATAGTTGTAAGATTGTTCAGTATAATATTTAATTTATTGAAAAGTTTCGAATTATTCATCTTTTTAATGTTATTAAATTCTATTTTCAGACTAATTTACATAGACAGGCTTTGTAATATTTAGCTTATAGCTAACCGCTGAATGCTTACATTTTTTTAGCTTCTTTTATACATTCTACAGCTTATTTCTAACTCCTTTTTTTTATAATTTTTTATAAAGATACTCTTTTTTTTCTGTCAAGTAAATATAAAAAAGAGGCTTTTTTTATATTTACTTGACATGAGGCCTCTCCCCTGCTACAATCACATTATGATAGCAGGATATATAAGGGTTTCCACACTGGATCAGGTTGAATATGGCAGAGGTCTGGAGATACAGAAAGAAGCGATACTGGATTACTGTAATAAAAGCGGATTGAAATTAGATAAATTCTATGAAGAACAGGGCATTTCAGGAGGTCTTGACAGAAGACCTGCTCTGGCAGAACTTCAGTCTGACGTATCGTCAGGGTTTATAGATACCATAATAATAACGAGGCTGGACAGGCTGGCAAGAAACCTTCTGGTCCAGGAAAGCATTCTCGGAGATTTCCAGGAAAAAGGTGCTTCCGTAATCTCAATAGACGAGCCTGACATACTGAGCATAGACCCGTCCAGAATTCTTCTCAGGCAGATGAAAGGTGCCATAAACCAGTATGAGAAGGCCATGATTGTCATAAGAATGAAATCGGGAAGAACTAAAAAAGCGAAAGACGGCGGTTACGGAGGAGGTGCTCCTCCTCTGGGCTATATAACAAAAAGAGATACCGGGAAATCTCCCAGTTATCTTGCCGTTCAGGATAAAGAGGCATCTACAGTAGAGCTTATTTATGAACTGAGAAATAATGGAAAAACCCTGAAAGAAATAGCAGATTATTTAAATGAACATAACTATAAAACAAAAAGAAACGGAACATGGTACGGAGGTACGGTAAAATACATCCTTGAAAACACCATATATAAAGGTTTTGTAGATTATTCTGCAATACATACAGAAGGTATTCATGAACCTCTCATCGAGCGACATTTTATTATACCTTCTAAAGATACCTTACAGGCAGAAGTTTTTATAGTTTCCGAGAAAAATAAAGGAGCCTCGTTCAGACAGATAGCCGATAAGCTTAATATCAATCATATCCCCACCAGAAGAGGCGGTAAATGGAAAGCAGGTACCGTTAAGTACCTTTGGGACAGACGAATTTCTTCAGAAAACAATTTGTAAGCTTTTTTTACCAATCATTAAAAAATTGCCTCTAAAAAACTATTGTTTTGCAATGTTTTAAAAATAATAATAAATAATAATTAATTGATTAATAAAAATATTGAATAATATTTAATGATATAAAAATTAATAAAGGTGTTGGGTGATAGGTTAAGAATATTCAAAACTCAAAACCCAGCACCCAAAACCTGAGACATTTAATTAATTTT
>JBEHWO010000546.1:0-4290 GCA_040217695.1 Vulcanimicrobiota bacterium
TCCAGCTCGAGAGCCTTTTCAAGATGTCTTAAAGCCAGATCATACAGTTTCTGTTCATAATAAAGCAATCCTATGGAGTTCTGGATTATTCCTATATTTTTATCGATTCTGAGGCATATATTATAATACTTTAATGCCATGGTATATTGTTTCTCTC
This sequence comes from Vulcanimicrobiota bacterium, assembly GCA_040217695.1. Taxonomy (GTDB): domain Bacteria; phylum Vulcanimicrobiota; class SpSt-956; order SpSt-956; family JAKJGF01; genus CALARM01. Next base: position 158 of record JBEHWO010000546.1, read on the forward strand.
TGTAATATATATCTGCCAGGATAAAATTCCCGTTCATATTCCCCGGATCACATACTTTTTCATAACAGGCCCTGCTTTTTTCATAATCTCCGGTTTTATAATAAAGTTCTCCTGCAACCATACTGGCATCTGCGTCTTCGGGATTTATTGTTAAAACCTTTTCATAATGAGACAATGCTTTATGGTAATCTTCTTTTGCAATAAATATATTTCCTGTGGCTTTATTTATTTCTATACTGTCAGGTTTTAATTCAATGGCGGTGGAATAATACTCCAGACCTTTATCTATATTACCTTTGTTAAAGTAAAAGCTACCTAGTTCAAAATATGCTTCATATAGCTCACTGTCAAGTGAAATTGCTCTTTCTAAATATGTGAGTCCTTCCTGGCTGTCCCCTGTTTTTAACAGTAATTTTCCCATACCATAAACAGCTTTGCCGTAATCAGGATTCTTCTCCAGTATTATATTATAATATTTAACAGATTCTTCTATATTGTCACTTTCTTCGTATATGAGAGCAATACCACATAAACTCTCAGACTCACCATCATGTAATTTCAAACATTCTTCATATGTTGCCAGAGCTGATTGAATGTCCCCTGTTTTTCTGTAACAGAGAGCCAGATTTTTTAAAGAAGATACATCTCCGTAACCATTATCTAAAATATCTTTATAAATGTCCCTGGCAGAAGAAAAATCTTCCAGTTCCGTATATATATGTCCCAGTTCAAGAAAGATTTCCTTTTTATCTCCCCTGAGCTCGATGGCTTTTTTATAATATTCTACCGAAGATTTTTTGTTACCTCTTTCACTGTACAGACCGGCAAGTTTCAGGTTTATATCAAGGTTTTTCGGATCCCGGCACACAAGTTCCTCATAAAGTTCCAGAGATTTTTCCATTTCCCCGTTCTGAAGGTAAGAAAAGGCAAGTCTGCCCATGGCAGGTGTATAGGATTTATCAATGTGCAATACCCTGTTATAATAATCAATGGCTTTTTTATAATCCTGCTGTTGCTCGTAAAATCGCCCCAGATTATAATTGGCCATAATATTCCCTCTGTCATTGTAGAGTATTTTTTCGAGATATTTTTTTGCTTCGAGAAGTTTATCCCTGCCTACATAGACTACAGCCATTATATAACTGGCTTCCAGATTGGAAACACCTGTTTCCAGAATTCTCCTGGCATATTTGAGAGCACTGTCGAAGTCTTCCTGTTCAAGAGAGTAACTGGCAACAGATAAAAGGAGTCTGATATTGTAGGGATCCAGCTCCAGAGCTGCAAGTCTCTCATCAAAGGCATCTTCCGTATAGCCCTGTGTTTCATAAATCGTTGCCATATTTATATGAGCCGATATATTTTTACTGTCCAGTTCCAGAATATTTTTATAAAGTTTAATAGCCCTCTGAAAATTTCCTTCTTCCTGGGATAATTCTGCCAGATTCTGCAGTGCTCCCACATTGTTTTTATCCAGTGAGAGTACCCGCTTAAAAGTGTCTATAGTTGGTCCGAGATAGCCTTTGTCATATTTTGTTTTTCCTTTATAAGCTTCTCCGAGTCCCAGTAGAGCTTTTTTATTATCTGGTTCTACCTTCAATGCTTCATGATAATGGCTTATTGCCATATTCCATTGTTCTCTGAACTGATAAAATCTTCCGAGATTAATATTGACTTCCACATGTTCCGGTTCTATCTGCAGGGCCATATGATAGTGAGATGAAGCGGAATCAAGATCACCCTGCTCGAAATATATATTGCCTATCCTGTTATGAATATCTAAATCTTCAGGGTTAATCTCCAGTAATTTCTGATAATATTTTATCGACATTTTTATATTATTATTTTGATAATATATGGTGGCAAGGTTAATTAAAGCTTCCTTATCAGGGCCTATGGCAAGACATTTCTCATAAGCTATAATAGCACTGTTTTTATCACCTGATTTTTTATAAATACCTGCTATTAAATTATATAATCCCTGTCTCGAAGGTTCTATAGTCAGTGCTCTCTGAAGATAATTAAGAGCTCTATCCGGTTTTTTATATTTTTCATAAATCAGTCCTATATTCAGATTTACAAGAAACAGATTTTCATCCAGAGAGAAGGCTTTTTCAAAGTATTCCAGAGATTTCTGGTAATCACCGTTTTTTTTGTAAATCATGCCGAGATTTACATAAACGTCAATAAAATCCGGCGCCATTTGTTCACAAACACTGTAATATTCTATAGATTTTTCTATCTCTCCTGACTCTTCGTATATTTGAGCGAGAGAATAGTAGGCATCCAGATAAGTATTATCTGTTTCAATGGTTTTTTGCAGATTTTTTATGGCTTTTTTTCTGTCACCTTTTGCAAGGTATATACTGGAAAGTTCAAAATATACAAAAGGATCATCGTTAATCTCAAGTGCTTTGTTAAAATAGTCTATGGCTCTGTCAAACTGTTCTTTTTTTACTGCAATGAGGCCCAGATTGATGAGCGGCTCAGGTGATGTATCGTCCATTTCCTGTGCTTTTTGCGTATGATATTCTGCCTTGTCCAGTTTATTCATCTGGAGATAAACCTCTGCCAGACCAAGGTGGGCAGCAATGAAAAACGGGTTTATCCCGAGAGCTTTTTCATATCTCTGTACGGCAGAAGAGAAATTTTCCAGTGCATTATAGCAGGAAGCCATATAAAAATGTATTTCAGGTTTTGCTTCAATACTGCTTGACGAATATTCAAAATGTGACAGAGCCAGTTCGTATTCTTCTTTTTCCCAGAATATTTTACCCAGTTCATAATGGGTAATTTCGTCATCAGGATATAGATTTAATACCCTGTGATAATGGGATATAGCATTATCAAGGTCTCCCATGTTTGAGTAGCATTCACCCAGCCTGGCATGGGCAAGACCATAGGAATTATCTATATTTATAACTGTTTTATAATAATTTAAAGCTGTATTATGTTCTCTTCTGGCTCTTGCTATTTCTCCCAGATCATAATAAGCATCTGCATTATAGGGATCCTTTTTGATAGCATGTTTTAACTGGTTTATCTTTAAATCCAGGTTTTTCAGAGAATCGTTCTGTGTTAAAGAATGTTCGTCATCACTATCCTCACTCAGTCTTTTGTGTTTTTTTATTCCTTTAGAAAGATTTCCCGGCAAAAGCAACACCTCAAAAGCGTGATGCGTAACGCGTAATGCGTGACGCGTAACAGGATCAATATTCACTGCTCGCTGATTTCCCGGCATAAAAAATGTCTGTAATCAGTAATGAATAAATATTCTTTTCCAAAGTCTTAATACCTTGTTAACTTCTGTGAAATTTATTGCTTTACTTTAGACGTAATTTTTATTAAAATAGATTTATAGTCAGGTTCATAAAGCGTGATGTATGACAGGAAGGAGCATAACCTTTTACTCATTATAAATTATTTACCGAGGTAATCATAAATAATACATATACGCTCCCGTCACGCGTAACGCGTTACGCGTGACGGGAAGAAAACTTTTATTACATGCTTATGCTCAGGTCAGTAAATTTTAATTGTAATGCTCGGTTAAATCACAACGACGTATGAACATATGTTCCTCCAGTCACGGCCGTTACGATTCTCATATAAATAAGTTATGAGATATAATGTAAAAATTGAGTCATCTGACACGAATATACCAAAGGAGTCTGAATTATGAAAGAAACGAAAGAAAAATCACCTGAAGATAGATATAAAATCTTTAAAAAATCCTGTTTTTACTATGCACTTACAGCAATAGTTACTCCTCCTGTGGCATTGGTACTGGCTATTTCTGCCAGAAATAGCGAGGAATTATATAATCTCATATTTCTGGTTATTTTAACAGAGGTTTATACTGTAGTGAGAGCCCTCTTTGATTATGAGGAAACAAAAAAGCTGGGAAAATTTTTATCTGATACTCCTTCTGAAACTTAAAGGGAAAGGGCAATAATTTTTAACTGACAGGTATGAGAGGTTATTGACTGTATAAAACTTCCTGTACAACCTGCTGGAATCTCGAGAGTAAAAACGGTTTTTCAAGGTATCTGTTTCCTATTTCCTCTAAAAAGGATCTCGTATAAGGATTTATAATATCACCTGTAGAGAAGACAATTTTGTCAGTCAGATGGGGG
>JBEHWO010000547.1:0-4288 GCA_040217695.1 Vulcanimicrobiota bacterium
AATATACTCTGAGGGCTTAAATCTCTGAATATGACAGGATTGGGTTTCAGGTTATGGAGATATCCAAGGGAATCACAGAGTTCTATACCCCATTTAATTACCTGCTGTTCATCCAGAAAACCTGACTGACTTTCAACTATATTATTTAATCTTTTTCCTTCTATATATTCAATTATTAGATATCTGTTTTCTTCATAATCGAAATAATCTTCAAATTTTGGCAGGTTTTCCTGTTTGAGTTTGAAAAGAATTTTGGCTTCACTTTTAAACTGCTCTATGGCCTGATGACGAAGTGACGGATCTGTATATGTAGCAATTAATTCCTTGACAAAAACAGCTTTGTTTCGTTTTGTGTCAAAAGCTTTATACATTCTGCTGGCAGGGCCTTTTTGAATAAGATTAACGATTTTGTAGCGTTCCTGTAGAATGGTATCTGTTGTCAGATTACCATCGGCATCTCTCATTAAAATTCCTCCACCTGTTAATGCTTTGCCATATACTGACCTTTATTTATACTGTTCTTTACTTCCGGAAGAACTCCTCCTGAAATAAAGATAAATTATTATCATCTGTCAGCTACTATTTATTTATTTCCCTGAACAAAATATATTCTCCAGTATCTATTAAGATTCCTCTTTTAAACTTAATATCTATATTTCCTGCTATAGGCCCTGTCTATATCTCTGTTAAGTTCCTTATATTCAGGATCAATCTTCAGGGCAGATTCATACAATTGAATAGCTTTGCCGAACTCTTCTTTTTCTTCATAAACCAGGCCCAGCTGTCTTATTATAACAGCATTTTTAGGTGATATTTTAAGAACCAGATTATAATATTCTATGGCCTGATCCCATTTTTTATTTTTATAATAACATTCACCGAGTCTGCTATAAATGCCTGTTTTATCTTTATTATCAGGTTCCAGCGCTATTGCTCTTTCATAAGAAGTAATAGCTTTATCCCATTTACCTGTTTTATAATAAAGATCTCCAATGCTCACCCATGCATAACCGTAAGAAGAAGAAATCCCTGTGGCTTTTTCCAGCAATGGCAGGGCTCTGTCAAATTCTTTTTTATCAATCAATAAACTGGCCATGCTGGTGAGAGCCTGAACATTCTCAGGTTCTATATTTATTGCTTTTTCATAACATTTCATGGCTTTATCCTTATGGCCTGTGGTTTGATATAACATGCCCATATTATTATAAGCCGTGCCGTAGTTCTCGTTGATTTTAATTGCTGTCTCATATTCTTTCATGGCTTTATCATATGCTTTTTTTCTGTAATATATAAGGCCGAGATTATTATGAGCTTTATATTCCTTCTTATTCAATTCAATGGCTCTGTTATAATATTCCTTTGCCCTGTCCATATTTCCCTTTTTATAATATATATTACCGAGATTATTCCAGTTATCACCGTAGTTGGGATCTATTTCTATGGCCTGTAAAAAACATTCCGTCGCTTTATCCGTATTTCCTTTATCATATAAAATAATTCCGAGACCGTTAAGGGCTTTCAGATTTGAAGAATCAAGTTTTAATACATTATTAAAACAGGCTTCTCCTCTGTTAAGTTCTCCTGTAGAATAGAATAATTCTCCCAGATATATATTTACATCTACCAGTTCCGGATCAAGTTCCAGTGCTTTTTCAAGATATTTGATACCGTCTGCGGATTTATTTTTATCCATGGCACATACGGCACCTGTCGCAAAATTTGCTTCCGGTGAAGACGGATTGATACTGTAAGCTTTATTTGCATAGAGAATGGCCTTATCTTTATCATTTTTTTTCAGATATGATATGGCCAGATAGCTCAATGTTTTTTCATCACCGGGCCTGTATTTAAGATATTCCGATAGTTCTTCTATGGCCTTATCATATTTCCCGTCCTGATAATAACCGATACCTTTTATTCGATGTTTGTCTAATGTTTTTCCCCTTATATTATTCCATACAAGTATAAAAGAAATAATCAGGCACACGGAAATAACTATCAGAGGGATAAGCTCTGTTTTTTTAGACGATATGTAAGTATTTTCTTTCTTTTCCGGATTTTCTTCCTTTTCCCTGTGTTTTCTTCTGCCGTGGAGACAGTCACCATGTTTTTCCCAGCATTCTTTATGGTTTATTCTATGGCATTCTCTGCATAGAATTATTGTTTCTCCCGGTTTTTCAACAGGTCTGTTACAGACAAAGCATTTCTTATTCAGAAAAACTGAAATATCTGTAAGTATCAATTCTACAGGTTCTGATGACATGTGTTACCTCTCAATATTTTTTTCTGTACTTTTTTGAGTGAAAGAAAGTACATGCTCTTCTTCAAGATGGTTGAGAATCTGTTCTGCCAGCCTTTTGTAGTCACCGTCAGTAGGGTGATATACACTGTTCCACTCTTTTATGATTTTTACAATATTCTTTACAAGAGATTTTTTTCTTTTTTCATCGATATACATGTTTTTCTCTCTTTCTTTTTATGTGAGATTTTACCACATATTGACATGATCTGACAAGTTCAAATAAAAACAGGGCAACGTCTGTTGCCCTGTTTTTCAGATAAACATCAGCTCTTCTCTTCGGTTTGTTTATCTTCTTCAGCTTTAGGAGGGGAGCCGAATTTTTCCTTTATAAATTCATCCCATCCTGTTTCCTTTGAAGTAGCCAGTTCTTTATAGCCTTTACCTTCCTGGGTAAAATAATCTGCATATTTCTGACCTGTAGGGAGGAATATGGAAAGACCTGACGAATCGAATTTACCTTCCGTATATTCTACAAGTGTTACGTCTTCTTTACCGTCTACAGATTTGTAAGTTTTCAGAACGTTCTGTCTTTCATATTTATTTGCCACATTTGCTATTACTGCATCTTTAACTGATTTCATCATCAGTTCGGCAGCGCCTTTAAGTTCTTTATCGGTTACCTTGTCCGATTTCACTATCTGTTCTGCCACACTGTAAAGATCCCTTGTCTGAGCATAGAATTCATAATAGAACTGCCGGCTGAAATTCTGTGCTTTATCTATGACTTCTTTAAGCACTTCTTTTGATGTATCTGTTTTTCTTAATTTCTCTGCAAAATTATCCAGATTATCCTTTACATTATCCATTTTGCTGAGATCTATGGCAGATTTTGTGGCAAAAGCCTTCGGTTTATCGGCATAATGTTCTACAATGGCTTCTGCTATGGATTTACCTGTCAGTTCTTTACCGTCTGCAAGAGACTGCTGTAATTTATCCAGTATGGCGCCATAGGCAAAACCAAGGGTTGTGCCCATTTCTTCAGAGGCTACAAGATAATCGGCACTGTTTTTAATTTCATAGGCAGATTCAGTGCTTGCCATAAGGCAAGCCGCCATATGAACCACATCCGGTTTTACTCCTGTTTCTTTCTGAGTTTTCTCGAAGGCTTCCGCAATCTGAGGATTTGACATAATATGGCCTCCGCTCCCTGTAGCATCGTTCGTAAATGCCCCTGTCCATCCTCCGCCATGGTCCATAAGAACAACCATATAGTGTTTTGCCGGATAATTTTTTATGCCCCATGTGAGGAATTCTGCAAGAGTATCGGGAGAACTCATATCCTTGGGTCCGAGATCTTCCACTACAGGAGAATCGATTCTGTCAACTGCTCCCACATCTCCCGGTTTGTCTCTGTGGACATAGTATTTTCTTACACCGCTCCAGTCACCGTCTATATTTGTCGGTTCATAAGGTCTTCCCATCTTTTCATTTATCTTTTTAAGTTCTTCCTGGGAGATTCTTCCCAGTTCGGCAACTACATTCATTTTATCATCGGAACCGATTTTTTCCACATCGAGGAAACTGTTGGCAGTCCATGCTTCCAGATCATTATATCCGTCCATATACATAAGGACTGTCCATTCTTTCTGCTCTTTTGCTTTTGCCAGTTCCGACAGATCGGGAAGGGCACTTTTTATGATATTTGTACTCTGAAAAGTGTCTTTTGTATCGAGTAATCTGTTTAATCTTTTTGCTTCTTCTTTTCTTGCGTCTCTATGTTCTTTTAAAGCTTTATAATATAACTGAAAGGGTGAATTCATTGAAGGTTCGAGATTCATTTTATCCATATTACGCCTCCTGTCTTTGCTTTTTAAGCAGGATATTCTATTAAAGATTATACCAGAAAGGATCAGGAATGGTTAAAAAAAATGTTAACAAAATGTAAATTTAAAGTCAAGTTTTTATCATAAAGACCGGAGATGAATTCGGAGTTGATAATTAATAAATGCCCGGTATTTTCTACTGAAGTGAGTAGTGAAAAGTGAA
>JBEHWO010000548.1:0-4277 GCA_040217695.1 Vulcanimicrobiota bacterium
CGTCAGGAGTTGCAAGGAAAGCATTGTTTATTATATGCTGAAATTCTCTGTCTTCGGTGGCGGTAACTATGGATGATACGGGGCAGACGCAGATATAGGAAGAGGTTTTTTCTTTGATCTTTTCTTCAACAAGAGAGACAGCCTGAGAGAGGGAAACGGCGCTTATTAAAGAGCCGAATATGTTTATTTTCCTGTGATTGTTTTCTTTAAATTCCATAAAAATGTAATACTTATTTATAAGAAATATTTTTCATACTATATTTGATATGATTTCCTGGCACTTTGTTTTATTTCTTCTTGAAGATATCTGTAGTTATTCCAGAAAGATGGTAATGTCATTGAGTTCATAATTTATTATAATCCATAGGCAAAGCGAGTCCTTCAGTAATTTCCTGCTTTGCACGTTTAGCAGCAGATACAAGCTTTGAATCGCTTTTTTTATATAAAGTTTCCCAGCGTATTTCATCTCTTATATCTTCAAGGTAATCACGTATATGTTCCACCAGCTGTTCTTGAACATGTTCAGGAAGAGACTCCATCATTTTTATAACAGTCGAAATAGCTGTTGAAGTTATATTTATTTACTCCTTTTCAAAATAAATTAATCCCTGAATATATTTTATCATGTCTTTTTAATTACACAATAGCAAAATTAAAGATAGTCTTTTGCCTGTGGGTGTGTAAAATAAAACCTGGTTTATTCAGAATTTCTTTATAAGAATTTCGGCATGGTTCAAGCATAGAATTTTTAACGGCTAAAACCTTAAAAAGTACATAAACTATCCCCTCAGACAAAGAAATAAAAATTTTCGATATACTACTGCTGACAGGATAGGCGATAGAGTAGATAACGGATCTCAAAAGAGCATATACATGCTTTTACTGGATCTGGTTATTAACACTTCTCCTAAAATAGGATTGGCAGATAGAATTTTAACATGTACATTTTTCAACCGGATTCTGAGAGAAAAAAAGTGCATTTTTCAGCAGAATTTTACCCCCCCTGTAAAGATTATTGTGATAAGATAGTTAATTAATTTGAGAGATACTATTTTCAGCAGTTTCATTATGGTCTATAAATTTCTTATACGAATTTTTATTTGTTCTCCAGTTCTTTCGGCTACTATAATAAAAGGTGGATTTACTTCAATATCCCTGCTAAAGAGTTCCAGTAAAACTGTTTTCGTAAATTCCGGATTAATATGTCCGGGTCTGAGATAGATTATACCGATAAAAGGTTCTGAATTAGCAATGGTAATGGTGCCGAAATCACTGTCATGAGTTATTATTACTCTTCTTTCAGGGAAGGATTTTCTGATAATAAAAAAGTCATCTGTCCCTGAAAGATTAGATTTTTTTATATCAACTATATCATGTCCCAGATTTACAAGAAAATCAACTACTTCAGGATGTATGTTTTCATCTGTAAGAAACTTAAATTGCTGGAGTTTCAATTTTTCACCTCTGCCATTATAACTATTTCATTTTTAAGGAATCTTGAAGCATATTGAAGAGCTTCCTGAAGGTCTTCTTCTGTAAGATGAGGGTAATTTTTTAATATGTCATTAAAAGTAGCGCCACTCGAGAGGAGTTCTAATATAAATTCTATACTTATTCTTGTACCTTTAATACATGGTTTGCCGTTGAGTATAGCCTGATTGGATGTAATGCGAGAAAACATGTATATTCCTCCTTTCACTGATAAACTTTTTCCCTCACAGGTGAAAGATGTTATTCCCTGAAATTATCATAGCAGAAAAGATTTATTAATTCAAGGTTTTGGACGTTAGATGGAGGTGTAAAATAAAAGCTGGTTTATTTTCGAGAGGTTGAATTTGAAAAGTAATTAATTATTATTTCCAGAATCATCAGAGAAATATTCTTGTTCGAGAGTTTTCAAAAGATTTTCTAGTTCTTCCGATGTGATATTAGCTTTGTCTGTTTTTGAGTAAATAATTAAAAGATAACAGTATTCTGTCAATTCGTTGATGAGATAAACAATTCGAAAGCCTCCCTGTTTACCACGTTTTGCTGATGTATTTGTAACTCTGAGTTTCCATACGGCTCCTTCATATCCTGGTATAGCGACACCAATAAATGGATTTTGTTCTAATAAATATGAGGCTTCTTTAAGATCTTTTTTTATTCCGCGAAACTTTTTGCTAAGATTGTGTACAGCTTTTTCAAACGGTTGAATTGTTTTAATCTGGTAGGTCATTTATAAAATCCTGTACAGAACGTGTTTGACCCTGTTCTATTTGTTTTAAACTTTTGCAGATCATTCGTTTTAAACTATCAGATTGACCAAGTAAAGCAGCTTCTTTGACTAAAGGAAAGTCTGAACGGGTATTTATATAAGAATCGATAGCCTGTCGAACAAGATCAGCCATACTTATTCGTTTGTTGGATTTCGTAGAATCAGCTTGAGCTAAAGTTGTAAGAGCTTTTTTTTGTTCCCCTGTCAGGTATATTTCAGTTCTAACCATAATTTAACCACCTATACGTATATATGTATATATATATTATAAATTATAAACCTGAGTAATGTCAAACAAAAAAATAATAGAGGAGGTGTAAAATAAAGAGCATATTGATTAAGACTTATATTTTCACTTACAGCCCACGCATTACGACCAAAAAGCGCCTTTCAATCATCATGCATTACGCATTACGACTAAAAAGCGCCTTTTACCATTTCGCGTCACGCGTCACGCGTCACGCGTCACGATTTATATCGGTGTTGTAGGAGAACCGGGAGTCCTTCCCCCTGTAGTTGTGGTGCTGTCTCCTACTAATAATGGAATAATAATTCCTGTCAGACCTATGGGAATAAGTACAGTTGATACACTTGTCCCTGTTGTGATTACACCTGTAATGACAGCAGTTTTTCCCAGGGTTGCAGCAACCATGTTTCCTACTCTCAGTGTTCCCATTCCGCCGGGAAGAAGATGGTCATTCGTTACAAAAGGTGTAATGATATATACAATATGTTTCCCTTTCGGGATATGTGCTTTAATCGTACTTCCTCCTGCTTGAATTTCCTGAATTTCTTCATCTTTGCCGGATGCGTCATTACTGGAGACAACGACGGAACCTGCACTGCCGGCACCTGCCTCTGTATTTACCTCCAGGGAAGTCTGAAGAGTTATGGGGCTTTCACCGAATACTACGACATCTTCACCTTCTGTAAGGTCTTCTACTTTGCCGAGATCGGCAGTTTTTCCGGAGCTTTTGTACTTTTCATATCCGTTTTTTATAATACTATGGGGATGAAGTACAACTACTCCTATATTATCCTTATCTATATCAAGGGTAAAGATCTGGGCCTGAGGAAATATTTCATGTATTTTCCCGCTGACATTATATCCGGGATTAATACTGATATCTTCAGGTACCTCTCCCTGTGTGGCAGTTACATCAAGAGACATATCGGTTTTAAGCTCTGCCATATATTCTACCTTTGAACGTACCAGCACCGCAGGAGAATCATTTAAAAAATCAGTTCCCTTTTCTTTGTCTTCTTTCGGGCTGCTCATAATCTGTCCGATAAATCTGACATTATAATTCCTTGTTCCTCCCGCATTTTCTATACCGACGACTTCAGCCATAGTTTTTTCAAATAATCTGGTAGTGCTTCCGTCAGGGTAATGAAGAAGTGCAGTACCGCCCGGACCTACATGAACATTATAATCAACATCCAGATCCACAATCCCGGTAGCCACATTCCATGGAACATTTCTTACGGGTTTGTATTCCACAGGCCCCTGTACTACCTCCAGAGTAAGTGTTTTTCCCGCTGCATACGCAGGCATGATTGCACCGAATGGAGACAGGGTGTTAATAAGTGATATTACCAGAAGACAGGTAATAATTTTTTTTGTCATATTTCACCTCCTTTGTTTTGAAACTATTTTTGTGTACAATAAGCCAAAATAAATTATACTATATACTAGAAAATTTGTAAATGTTTTTTTTAGTGAAAAGTGAAAAGTGAAAAGTAGAAACTTTTATTAATTTATAGATATAAAAGGTTTATTTCTTTTTTTTATTTTTTAAATATTTAATCATACCCAGAAGCATTTTTTTCACTTCTAATAGTTTATCGTTTATAGAATTAATATAATTTTTGTTTATATACTCCAGATTTTTTGCTATTATGATTTGAGTCTCAAGTTCTGCAGAAGAGCCGAGAGCTACATATAGAAATTGCAGGAGTTCTTTATCAGAATTTCTGGCAGCACCTTCAGCTATATTAGAAGGTATTGATATGGCAGATC
>JBEHWO010000549.1:0-4276 GCA_040217695.1 Vulcanimicrobiota bacterium
TGTGAGATTGTCTGTTTAGTGAGTAGTGAAAAGTGAAAAGTGAGTAGTGAAAAGTGAGTAGTGAAAAGTGAAGCCTGAAGGGTGAGCAGGCATACCCTGCGCATCACGCATCACGCGTGACGCGTTACGCGTTACGTTTCCGTACAACGGAGAATAAAAATGACAAAATATCTGATAACAGGGGGCTGTGGTTTTATAGGCTCCCACATAGCTGAAAAACTTTTAAAAAGTCAGGAAAATAAGGTTATTATAGTAGATAATTTATCTTCCGGATATTTAAAAAACATTGAACATATAAAAGACAGAGTGGAATTTATAGAAGCAGATATAAGAGATTTCAACAAAATACTTCACGCAATAGAAGGTGTGGATTATGTTTTTCATGAAGCTGCTCTTGTTTCGGTCTTTGATTCCATTAACCGTCCTCTGGATAATCACAGTATAAATCTGACGGGAACTCTTAATGTTCTGGAAGGTGCCGAAAAAAATAAAGTAAAAAGAGTAGTTCTGGCAAGCTCTGCTGCAGTATACGGGAACGATCCTGTTCTTCCGAAGATTGAAACAATGGTTCCATGCCCTTTAACACCATATGGAATTGCAAAGATAGGAAAAGAGTATTACGGAAAAATTTATTCGGAACTATATAATCTTCCTGTCATATCACTCAGATATTTCAACGTATTCGGCCCCCGTCAGGATCCTTCTTCTCCCTATTCAGGTGTAATATCGAAATTTACAGATAAAGTTCTGTCAGGTAAATCTCCTGTTATATTCGGTGATGGTCTGCAGACAAGGGATTTTGTATTTGTAAAAGATGTGGTAAAAGCAAATATTCTCGCTATGGGCAGCAAGAAACTTAAAGGCGGAGAAGTGTTCAATATTGCCACAGGTATTTCTGAGAATCTTATAACATTACTGGATACAATAAATAAAATCACAGGGAAAGATATAAAAGCAATTTATAAAGAGGAACGGGAAGGAGATATAAGACATTCTGCGGCAGATATAACAAAAGCCAGAGAAATACTGGGATATGAACCTTCTTTTACTCTGGAAGACGGGATAAAAATTCTGCTTGATGATTATTGATTTATATGATAATCGTAACGCGTAACGCGTAACGCGTGACGGGAGGAACAAATTCTCATACGTCTTTATGATCGAACAGGTCATGGTCGTTACACCCTCTGTTCACAGGCACCCGGTCACTGGTCACTGATTTAAATTTCGGCATTACAGGCTGTCCCTGAGAAACAGGTTTACAGAGAAAAGTCAGATAATTAAGGTGTTTCATTTTATACATGAGATTAAAAAATATTATAACAGTACTTATTATTATCGCTATCAGGTAGCCAGTACCTAACGTAAAAGAACTATGCCATATAAACAGATAGCTCAGGATTCCGTTTAACATGGTGAATATGGAAATACATACAAGAGAATCAGTAAGTAATTCAAGATACCAGTGTAATACGACAAGGACCAGAAATAAAATCTGGAAAAAAGCAGCTACTATGAGTATTCGAAATACAGGAACAACATCGTCTGCATTAAAATGGAGAAACCTTATTATATAAGGAGCTATAAGAAAAATTATAAGGGTAATAAAAAACTGTATTTTAGTGATGTGCAGTAATTTGTCCTTCAGAGCTGAAATCAACATAATTCTTTTCTCTTCTATTTCTTTATAAGTACCTTCATTTAGAATTGTATTTATATATTTTCTCAATCCTTCATAGAAATCTGTTTCTACCTGCAGAAAAAATACGGACATAGCAGGAATTATTGTAAGTGCAGCCAGAAAAGACGACGTATCATAGGGATAATGGGCCAGAAAAACTGCTTCCATTCTGATACCTTCAGGAGAATACCAGACAATCAATTTATCAAGCCAGTAACCGAGATTATATAAAAAAGCTGCCAGTGCAAGCTGGGGATATTTATTAAAATATATCGTAAATTCAAATATTCTGTCTTCTCCCCATGTAAATTCACTTTTTATACGTCCTATAAGAAAGATTACAATGGCAACCTGCCCCAGTGTAAACCCTGCAAGATAACCTTCTGTATGCCAGTAATTACCTGCAATCATAGCAGCAAGAAAACTCAATATAAATCCAAGAAAATATATGGAAACAACCTTTATATAATCCCTCAGAGATGAGAGGAAAACCATTATTATCCACTGAAATGACACGGTACAGAATAAAATTACAAATAATATTTTCAGAATAAAATTTACAGTAGAAAAAGATATAAAAACAGAAGAAGCAATAAAACATAAGAGTCCTGACAAAAACATGGCACCGACAAAATTCGGAAACAGTGCGGAATATTCCCTTTGATACAATCTATCTGAAATAAAACGGGTCAGAACTAACTGAAACATACTTGTAATAATCAGGGAAAAGGTATATACATAGACTATTATAACCCTGAATAATACCATAACAGGCTGAACGGAATAAGAGCCGGCAAATACACTGAGACCTGCTATGGACATAACGGCAAAAAGCCAGGGACCGGAAGATATGACAAGTGAAATTAAATTTGCTTTAAAATCACTGACATATCTGTCTTCTTGAAGTAATTTTTTTAACAGAAAACCTATGCCTGCCATAAATGGTAAACCTTTCTTTATTCGTGACGCGTAACGCGTGACGCGTGACGGGTGGGTCGTGATGCGTGATGCGTATCTTTACCGGTACCGGGCGAACACAGTGGTTCGCCCCTACTCACTTTTCACTTTTCACTCTTCACTTTTCACTCTTCACTATTCACTATTCAACAGTTTCTTAAACTCCTCACCATATCTCTCCAACACATCTTTTTTCTGATAATATCTTTCCATTCGTATTTTACCTGTATGGGCCATTCTCTGATAGAGGCGTCCATCCTTCAATATAGTCATTATTGCACCGGCTGTTTCTGTGGGAGCATGGACATTCGTTATAAGTCCGCATTTTCCGAGCATCTCGTCTTCATTGTCTTTGCCATATAAAAGTTCCCTGCAGCATCCCACATTTGTAGCAACACATGGTATGCCGGCACTCATAGCTTCCATTAATGTAAGAGGCTGACCTTCACTTATACTGGTAAGGACAACCAGGTCTACATTATTAAAAGCTTCTGTTAAATCTACATTACCTGTGAACTCCACTGAACCATCAAGACCCACCAGGTTTACAAGGGTAATACATTCGTCTGAATATTCTTTATCTTCATCATAAGGCCCCATAACCAGAAATTTTACCTTTTTTTTCATTTCATCACATACAAGCCTTGCAGCAAGTATATAAGTTTTTATATCCTTTATAGGTACAACCCTGCCGACAAGTGCTACAGTAAGAATATCTTTATTCAATCCCTTCTGTTTTACAGAGGAAAATCTATTCATATCAATTCCATTCGGAATAATGACAATTTTACCGGGATCTGCCCCGGCCTCTATTTCCATTCTTGCATTGTCAGTGAATAAAGTCGTTACAGTACTGGCATGATTATATATAAGAGAACTGAGAGTAAGATAGAGATCTATCCAGACTTTTTTCAAACCTGTAAATACTTCTCTTGCCGTATAACCGTCCTGTTTCACTTCATAAATCCAGTTGGCCTGATTTATTTCTATCATTCTCTCTCTGTGGTAAATACCATGTTCTGTTATCATCAATGGTTTATTATAATACTGGCTTGAAATAGTTGCCCCCAGTCCTGCATATCCTGTAAGGACAGTATAAAATAAAGAAGCAGGAGGATATGTGGATCTTAAAACATTGTAAAGGGGTAATACAAGAGATCTGTAGGCCCATATATATTCAAGAAAAGGCACATCTGAAAGACTCTGATTATAAAGTTTTGTTATAAATTTCCATGCCTGGGGAGAGAAAAAAAGATCGCCTGTGTCTAACTGAAAATCATCCATTACACCCAGTTCATTACATAAGTGTTTAAATCTGTCTTTATCCGATGTGGCTGAAGATATTATAAAATCAAACATGAGATCCATCAGATGTACGGATTTTTTGTTTTTCCCTTTTCTCTTTATATCAGGCAAATCATATAAATATATATCTTTATAGTATAAAATATTTCCCGGCAGATCGTATTTAAATTCTTTTATTTCCGAACTGGATGACACCATATGTACTACGGAAAAAGTGAGATCTTTAAAATATTTAATCTGTTCGTGAACCCATGAAGAAACTCCACCTCTTACATAGGGGTAGCTACCTTCAACAAAAAGACATATGTCTGACTGTTCAAATTTCTTTTCCTT